>MHTO01000001.1 GCA_001823105.1 Candidatus Wildermuthbacteria bacterium GWA2_46_15
TCAGGTCGGGCATCAGGAATCTTTTTTGCAGAGACAAAAGCCAAGGAAAATCCTTAATTTCCAGGGAGCCGTAAGCCAGAGTCGAAAAAAGATAACGGTCGCAGATAACGGTGACGCCCCTCTCCAGGAGGGGGATTATTTCTTTTTCCAAATGATGAGCCCGGTCAGCCGAAAACAAAAGCTGGAGGCATTCCGGACCCGATTTCCATTCGTGGCTCAGCTGCCCCCGGATCAATCCGCCAATCAAGCCCGGCGTTGGTTCCTTCGTCAGATAAATTCCGGTGTGGCCGAAAAGACGTTTTTGCTGAGGTTCTTGTAGAAAATCTGAAAGCTTGGCGGCCTGGGTTGATTGGCCCGATCCATCTAAACTATCAAAGACGATAAACCGGCCGGGATGAGGATTTTTAATCATGTGATTTCGATGCCCATGCTTTTGGCGGTGCCTTCAATCGTTTTTTCCGCCGCCTCGATGGTATCGGCGCTGAGATCGGGCAGTTTCTTTTGAGCAATCTCTCTGAGCTGAGCCCGAGTGATCTTACCCGCCTTGACGGTATTAGGCTTGCCCGAGCCCTTTTCAATGGCCGCGGCTCTCTTCAAAAGGGCGGTCACTAAAGGAGTCTTGGCCTTGAAATTATAGCTTCGGTCCTCAAAGACCGTCACCTCAACGGGCAGCTTCCAGCCAATTTGAGCTTTGGTGGCTTCATTGAACTTCTGGCAGAACTCTGCGATATTAACGCCTTGCTGGGCCAAAGCCGGTCCCACCGGAGGGGCCGGAGTGGCTTGACCCGCCGGAATCTGAAGCTTAATGACAGCTTTGATCTTTTTTGCCATAAAAGTAATCGAGAGAATTATATCTTTTTAATCTGTAATGAATCCAGCTCTACCGGCGTATCCCGGCCAAACATGTTGATCAGAACCTTGACCTTGCCCCTTTCTTCATCAACCTCCGAAACCTTGCCATCAAAATCTTTGAATGGTCCATCCGTGATCTTGATCGAATCATTGATCTTAACATCAATCTTGAAGCGAGGCTCTTCCGTACCCATTCTCTTTTTCAGGTTTTCCACCTCTTGGTGAGAAACCGGGATGGGCGTGGTGCCCGCTCCGACAAAACCCGTAACATTGGGCGTGTTCCTGACGACATACCAGGAATCATCGGTCACGATCATCTCAACTAGAACATAACCGGGATATATTTTTTCTTCTACAGTTCTTCTCTTGCCGTTTTTGATCTTAATTTTCTTTTCTTTGGGCACAATGACATTAAAAATCTTGTCTTCCATGCCCAAAGACTCAATTCTCTGTTTTAAGTTCCGGGCCACCGCATCCTCGTAACCCGAATAGGTGTGAATGACGTACCAGTTCTTTTCCTGTGGAAGTTTTTGTTTTGGCATCTAAATTATTGTCGTAGTATAATCCGATTTAACAAACTAGTAAAGAGAAAATCCACGCCGCCCAAAAAGACCGCTAAGGCAAAGGAAACGCCAATGACGAGCAAGGTATATCTCAAAACCTCTTTTTTGGTTGGCCAATTGACTTTCCTGGCTTCGAGCCAAACTCCCTTGAGAAAAGCGGTCAAACGATTAAGAATATTCATCTTCGATTACGAGGCCGGGTCTCGTTGATGAGACCTGGCCTCATCTATTAAATAATATCTAAATTCTTTACCTTTTGAGCGTAGGCTAAGATAAATTTCTTGCGGGGGAAGACCTCGTCACCCATCAGAATGTCGAAAATCCGATCTGCTTGTCGGGCATCCTCAAAGTTAACCTGTTTCAAAACGCGGTTTTCCGGATTCATCGTCGTTTCCCAAAGCTGTTCCGGATTCATCTCGCCCAAACCCTTATACCTCTGAATATTAATTCCGGCAATTTTCGTTTCGCCAACAGATTCTTCCGAAATCTCCGTCTCGTCCTTGGTTTCGAAATTTTGAATTTCGGATTTTGAATTTATTTTGGATTTTCTGAGCTCGGCGACAATCTTCTCCTTCTGCTCTTCCACATAGGCGTATCTGACTTCCTTGCCTACTTGAATTCTATATAACGGCGGCTGGGCAATGTAAAGGTACCCTTTCTCAATTAAGGGTTTGAAATAGCGATAAAAGAAAGTTAAAAGCAGGGTTTTAATGTGATTTCCGTCTGAATCCGCATCGCACATAATGATAATCCGATGATACCTTAATTTTTCCATATTGAAATCCTGGGCGATAGCTGCCCCCAAGGCAATAATAAGCGCCTTGATTTCTTTTGAGTCCAGCATCCGGTCCAGGCGGGCCCTCTCGACGTTAAGAATCTTGCCTCTCAAGGGCAGGATGGCTTGGAAACGACGGTCACGGCCGCCTTTAGCCGAACCGCCCGCCGAAGGACCTTCAACGATGTAGAGTTCTGATTCCTCTGGATTCCGGGAGATGCAGTCCGCCAGTTTTCCCGGCAGGGATAAACCATCTAAGATGCCTTTTCTCAAAACTGTTTCTCTGGCCGCTTTGGCTGCTTTTCTCGCCTTAGCGGAAAGAAGACACTTATCAATAATGGCGGAGGCGTCGTTGGGATTTCTTTCCAGAAAATCGCTTAAACCCTCAATGACCACGGCTTCCACCGCGGCCTTGGCTTCAATGTTGCCTAATTTAGCCTTGGTCTGGCCCTCAAACTGAGGGTCCCTGATCTTGACCGAAACTGCGCCGACCAATCCTTCTCTGACGTCCTCGCCGCTGAGATTATCCTCAGCTTCTTTCAAGAAGCTATTCTTCCGGGCATAGTCGTTAAAACCCCTAGTTAAGGCTACCCGAAAACCAGTTAAGTGCGTTCCGCCTTCCTGAGTAAAAATATTATTGGCAAAAGCTTCTTCATACCCCTCAACTTCTTCCGTATACTGAAAAGCCGCCTCCACCATGATTCCTTCTTTTTCTCCAGAGTAATAAAAAACATGGGGATGACGCCGGGTCGTTCCTTTGGTCAGATATTTAACATAGGAACGCAAACCGCCTTCAAAGTAAAAACCGTAAGTCAATTTCTCGTCTCCCCTTTCGTCAGAAACATTAACCCTGACTCCACGAGTCAAATAAGCCTGTTGGCGCAAATGGTTCAAAATCCTCTTCAATTCAAATGCGATATCTTTAAAGATTCCCTGATCCGGTTCGAAAGTAACGCTGGTGCCCGAGCCCCGGCAAGGACCAAGCTTCTGAACCTTGCTTTTAACTTTGCCTTTTTCGTATTCCTGGGCGTATCTGAATCCCTGACGGCAAACCTCCGCCCTCATCCAACGGGACAAAGCGCAAACCACCGAAACGCCGACGCCGTGCAGGCCGCCGGCCACCTGATAGGCCTTGCTGCCGAATTTGGCCCCGGCGTGCAAGGTCGTCATGACCGTTTCCAGGGCTGACTTTTTTGTCTGAGGATGAATTTCCACGGGTATGCCCCGACCATCATCGGTTGTCCGGACACGATTGCCCTTGAGCAAGGCAACGTCAATGTTCTTAGCGTAACCCGCCATGGCTTCGTCTAGAGAGTTGTCCACGCATTCCCAAATCAAATGGTGCAATCCGTCCGGACCGGTTGAGCCGATATACATGCCCGGCCTTTTTCTGACCGGCTCTAAACCCTCAAGAACGTAGATGTCTTTGGCGGTATAGGTCTCCGACTCCATTGGGTGGGCTGCCGAAACAGCCCGGACAACTTTTTTCTTTCTTGTTTTTGTCTTTTTCGCTTTGGCCATATTATTGCCGAACTAGCCAATCCCGAGACTGGCATTTTTGAATTATCTTAACCAAAACATCTTCCACCTCTTGGGACGAAAGAGTCCTTTCGGCCGACTGAAAGGTCAGGCGGAAAGAGAGACTTTTCTTCCGCGTGGGCAACTCTTCTCCTTGATAGACATTAACCAATTCCAGTTTTTTCAAAAGAGAAATCTTCAATGATTGAATTAAGGAAGAAACGTTTCGGGCCCCGGTTTTTTCAGAAACGAGCAGCGTTAAGTCCCTTTTCGCTTCCGGATGTTTGGATAAGGAGTGATAAATCTTTTTATCCGAAAACCCGGGAAAGATCTTCTCAAAATTTATCTCTAAGGCGTAAAGAGGCGAACTGATCTTGAGAGCGGTGACGATTTCTTCCTTGGCCTGGCCCAGACGGCCGACTATTTCTCGACCAACCCTGACCTGAAAAAATCCCTGAGGTTCAAAGACCTTTTCGTAACGAGTACGATATATCGAGCTCGGCTCGCTATAAACCGGGGTTATCCCCACCCCTTTAAAGAAAAAGTCTAATCCCCCTTTCAGTTCCGTAAAGCCCGCTTGGCCCCGGCCCCAGACGGCCGCCGCCAACCTCCTTTCTTCGGCCATCCCTTGAGCTGCTGCTCTAAAAAAGACTTTTCCCAGTTCAAAAATCTTTATCGTCTCAAAATTCTTTGAATTAAAAGCGATGTTTGAAAAAAGATTGGGCAAGAGCGAGCCAACGAGATAGGGCCGGTTTTGATCCAAGGGATTTTTTAACTCCACCAGCTGTTCGTCTTTAAAACCACAGGCGGCGGCGGCATCTTTTCTCAAAAAAGAATAATTCCAGACCTCGGAAAAGCCCGATTCTTTCCAGAGATCTCTGCTTTTTTCTTCCCAGAAGATATTGCGGTTCTCCACCGGTGGTAGAGAAAGAATAACCCGAGGGAGCTCATCGGGAATATTATAATAGCCGACAATCCGACCGATTTCTTCGACGAGGTCTTCCGCCAGAGTAAGGTCGGGCCTCCAAGTCGGAACGGTTGCTAAAATATTCTCTTTTGAGGTTTTTTGGCAGTTTAGTCCCAGGCTCGTCAAGATTTTGATAATCTCTCCACCGCTGATTTCTCTGCCCAGAAGACTCTCGACTATTTTTAAATCCAGAACGATCTTTTTCGGCAAAACTTTTTTCGGGTAAAAATCAACTCTACCCCGGGCAATCTTGCCCTGTGCCAATTTTTGAATCAAGAAAGCGGCGCGGTCAACCGCGACTTCGGTTAGATTCGGGTCGACTCCATGCTCAAACCGCCAGGAAGCGTCGGTTTTAAGATTTAGCTCCCTGGACCCTTTTCTGATGGTTTTCGGATTAAAATTGGCCGCTTCGAGTAAAATTATCTTGGTCTTCTGGTCAATCCCGGTAGTCAATTCGCCCTTGATTCCGGCGATCCCGATCGGCTTCTCTGAATCGGCGATGACGAGCGTCTGGGAGTCCAGCAGATATTCTTTCTGGTCGAGAGTAGTAATTTTCTCTCCGGCTTTGGCTCTTCTGACAAAGATGGTTTTTTGCGCTTTCTGGCCAGCGATTTTTTCAAAATCAAAAGCGTGGAGCGGCTGGCCGACAGCCAACATCAAATAATTAGCAATGTCTACGATGTTGTTGATGGACTGTAAACCGCAAGCTTCAAGCCATTTCTTTAACCAAAGGGGCGAGGGCCCGACTCTGACATGACTGACGATTCTGGCTGTATATCTCTGGCAGTCTTTGGGATTTTCGATTTTCAATTTGATAAAATCCGCTGTTTTGCTTTGTTCGTCCTCGTTGATTTTGAAAGGATGAGGTTGCCATTTTGTTTCGCCAGAAACAGACTTGTTTATGTTCAAAATGGCGGCAATCTCTCTGGCAATGCCCCAGTGGCAAAAGCAATCAGCGGCCCGATTGGGCCGAACCTCAATATCTAAAATAAAATCCTGACCGTTTTTTTTGACTTCCTCGACGTTGGCAAAATGGTCAGACAAAAACTCGGCCAATTTGGTCGGCGCGGGCAATTTAGCCTCGAAATATGATTGAAGCCAGTTATAGGAAAACTTCATCTTAAAATTGTTCCAGAAATCTTAAGTCACCGGAATTAAAAAGGCGGATATCATCAATTTTGTATTTCATCATCGCTAACCTGTCCCAGCCAAAGCCAAAAGCCCAGCCTTTCCATATTTCTGGGTTCAGTCCGCAGGCCGTAAAAACATTCGGATGAACCAGGCCGGCCCCGGCCACTTCCAGCCAGCCGGTCCTCTTGCAGACCGGACAACCCTTCGGGCCTGAACGGCCCTTGCCGGAACAAGCCAGACAGGTCATGGCGACGTCAAAAGAAGGCTCGGTGAAAGGGAAAAAATCGGGCCGGAGACGGAATTTCAAACTTTTGTCAAAAAATCTTTTTAGAAACTCGCCAATGATTGCTTTAAAATTGGCGGCGGAAACCTTTCTGTCCACCATTAATCCTTCTAACTGATAAAATTGGGCTTCATGGGAAGCGTCGGTCGCTTCATAGCGGAAAACTTTACCCGGGGCAATGATTCTGAAAGGCGGTTGATGAGTCATCAAATACCTTGCCTGCACCGGACTGGTGTGCGTGCGCAATAATAATTTTTTATTTTCTGGCTTTAGCCAAATGGTATTCCAGGCGTCCCTGGCCGGATGGTCTTTGGGGATATTCAAAGCGTCGAAGTTGTGCCATTCGTCTTCTATTTCCGGCCCCAAGGCCACGTCAAAACCCATCGAAGCAAAAATAGCCATAATTTCCCTTTTTGTCTGGGTTAAGGGATGCAAGTGGCCGATTTCAGGCATTTTTCCGGGTTTGTCCGGGTCAAAAAAATCATTGATGGCGATCTGAGATTCAGCTTTCTGTAAAAATTCTTTTTTCCGAGAGACAGTTGTTTCTAAAAAACTCTTCAAGAGATTAACCGCCCGGCCCCATTTCCCTCTTTGGTTCTCCGGTAATTTTGAAAATCTCTTAAAAAGTAAATTTATCTCTTTTTGATATCGACGAAAAACCGCCTCCAATTCTTTAATATCTTTGGCGGCAGAAATATCTGTTTCGGCCTGATTTTTTAGCGTTTTTAAATCGGCTTCTGACATGGCCCCTGTCTTCTTTAGTAATGTTATTTTACCTTAAAATTAAGATAAAGGCAACCTCGTACAAAGTTTGCTTGTTAATAACTTTAAAAACTAACAATCATTGCGATCGCTTCAATTGTACGTTGTTTTGTTCGGGATTTTTACGGAAAAAGCTGGCCAAAACCAGTTTTTCTTAGCGCGGCCGACCGGGCTCGAACCGGCAACCTCCGCCGTGACAGGGCGGCGATCTAACCAATTGATCTACGGCCGCATATTTTTAGCAGGGATGGTACCGGGGGCGAGGATCGAACTCGCGACACCAGGCTTATGAGTCCTGTGCTCTACCGACTGAGCTACCCCGGCATCAGTGGCAATTGCACTGAGCGGAGCGAAACGAACTGATTTAGTTTGGAAAAGGCCCTTCGACTCTGGCTCGACTATGCTCGCCATCGCTCAGGGACTTCTCCTTCGTTTCGCGAAGTCGAAGTGTTGCGGGGGCCGGAATTGCACCGGCGTCCCAAGGTTATGAGCCTCGTGAGGTACTACTCCTCCACCCCGCGGTGTTTAGCTAGAGCGCGTCTAATTCTCGCAAAGCCCTCTCGTAAATGCCGATGACCCGGGTTGTCTGTTCAAAATCCAGGCGGTAATCAGGGTCATGAACAACATCCTGGCGAACTTGATGAGCTTGAGTCAAATCATCCAAACTGGGTAATTGAGACTTATCCATCTTCTTTAATCGATCGCCGAAGCTTTCTCCGCCTAACCCCATTCTGGCCAGGATCTCTTCGATCAGGCTTTCCGCCTCAATGATGGCCAACTTCCAATCAGCCACATTCGTCGTTTCCAATCGTTGGGTAATTCCAAGCCATTTTTTCTCAACCTTGCCCACGCCGTAGGCTTTCTGGTTCTTTAATTCGATCAGGTCCTGCCAAAAACCCATCTGAATAAAGGTAGGACTCTTTTTCAGAGAAAAAAGGCTCACTCCCAAAAAGAAGAGGAAAATAATGGGAGCGAAAATCTTCGTCAGGAAGATTAGAAACTGAACCGTGGATGAATCGAGGATGAAATTAATCAACTCCATGGTTTCATGTTAACAGAAAGACTCTTGAAAATCAACTCAAAAAAAGTTAAACTGAATTAATGACCAAAGAACTAACCCCCGCCGAAGTCCAACATATCGCCCAGCTGGCCAAACTTCAGCTCTCCGAAGAAGAGATGAAACGATTCCAGCTGCAACTGACGGAAACTTTAAAGTTTATCGCTCACCTTGACGAGATCGAAACGGAAAAGATTCTGCCGACTTCTCAGGTCAGCGGGAATAAAGACGTTTTCCGGGAAGATGTCATCAGGCCGTCTTTAACCCAGGAACAGGCCTTGTCCGGCGCCAAACGAAAACACCAAGGCTATTTTGTTACTGAAGCCATTTTTTAGAGTAACAAAATGAAAAATTCCTAGAAGTTTTCAATTTTGTCGCCGAGGCCATCTTTTAAAATCAACAAAATGAACCTAAACGAATTATCATTAACCGAGGTTCTTGAGGGAATAGAAAAAAAGAGGTTTTCTCCCCAAGAGATTTTTGCTGATTGTCAGAAAAGAATCAAAGAGGTTGATGAAAAAACCAAGGCTTTTATCACCGTGATCGCCGAAACTAGAAACGCCATTCCTTTCGCCATCAAGGATAACTTTTGCACTGAAAACATCCGGACCACCGCTTCTTCCAATATTCTTCGTGATTACATTCCACCCTATAACGCCACAGTTTATCAGAGACTGATTGATGCTCAATTCGGGCTTTTGGGTAAAACCAATATGGATTCTTTTGCTCACGGCTCTTCCACCGAGACCTCTGATTTCTTTGTCACTCATAATCCCTGGAATTTGGAGCGTCTGCCCGGTGGTTCTTCGGGTGGTTCCGCCGCGGCCGTCATGGCCGATGAAACCATCTTTGCCATCGGCTCAGAAACAGCTGGCTCTATCCGTCAACCATCGGCCTGGTGCGGTGTCGTCGGGTTAAAACCGAGTTATGGCCGAGTCAGCCGCTATGGCGTTATCGCCATGGGCAGTTCGCTGGATTGCCCCGGACCCATTACCAAGACCGTAGCGGACGCCGAAATCATCTACAAAACCATTGCCGGCAAAGACCCCCTAGACGCGACGACGGTTGATCGATCGCTAGTAGAAACAAGTTCTTTTGAGCCTAAGAAAATTAGGATTGGGTTAGCCAAAGAATATCTAGAAGTGGCCGAAAAACCAGTTCGTCAAAAGATCTTGGAAGCGGCTGAAGTTTTCCGCCGGCTAGGCTGTTCGGTCGTTGAGGTTTCCCTCTTTGACCCCAGATACGCCATTTCCGTCTACACGATTCTGCAACGATCCGAAGTCTCCTCTAACCTGGCCAGATACGACGGCATCCGTTACGGTTCCGACCGGACTTATTTTAATAAAGAGAATAAGCGCCGGATTATGCTCGGAACTTACACTCTTTCGGCCGGCTATTACGACGCCTATTATCTCAAAGCCCAGAAAATCCGCACCGTCATTTGCCAAGACTTTGAAAAAGCTTTTGAGAAGCTCGATGTCATTATTGGCCCGGTCTCTCCGAGCCCGGCCAAAAGAATCGGCGCCAGTACCGCTGATCCCATGTTCGGGGAAAAGGAAGACGTTTTAGTTGAGCCTTCGACCATCGCCGGCCTCCCGGCTATTTCCCTGCCCGCCGGTTTTGTTGATGGCTTGCCCGTTGGCCTGCAGATAATCGGCAACCGATGGCAAGAGGATCTGATCTTAAACTTGGGCAAACTCTTTGAGACCGAAACTCAATATTACAAGATTAAGCCCAAGCTCTAGCCTTAAAGCTCATGGAGAACAAAGAATATCAACCCGTTATTGGTCTAGAAATACATATCGAATTAGCCACGGCCAGCAAGATGTTTTGTGGTTGCGACGCTTATCATTTTAATGTCGAGCCAAACACTCATTGTTGTCCGGTCTGCCTGGGCCTGCCCGGCGCCCTGCCCGTTCCCAATAAAAAAGCTATCGAGTGGACCATCAGGCTGGGATTGGCATTAAACTGCCGGATTTTAGAAGAGTCAAAGTTTGACCGGAAGAACTATTTCTATCCCGACTTGCCCAAGGGCTATCAGATATCGCAATATGACCAGCCTTTCTGCGTCCAGGGAAAGGTCATCCTAAAAGAGGGTCGGGAAATTCGTATCCGAAGGGTCCATCTGGAAGAAGATACGGGAAAATTGCTTCACACCGAGATCGGTGGCAAGAAATGCACTTTGGTTGACTTTAATCGTTCGGGCATACCCCTGCTGGAAGTCGTCACCGAGCCTGATTTTCAAAACAGTCAAGAGGTTGATGAATTCTTAAAGGATCTCCAAAGAACGGTCAGATATCTGGGCATCTCTGACGCCGACATGGAAAAAGGCAGTCTCCGAATTGAGCCAAATATCTCGATTAAAACGAAAAGCGTAAAAGGTAAAGCGCAAAACGACGAAGAATTGCCGCTTTATAAGGTTGAAGTAAAAAATATTAATTCTTTTCGGTTTGCGAGAAAAGCGATTGAATATGAAATAGAAAGGCAGATCGAGATACTCCAAGGCGGAGAAACGCCGATTCAGGAAACGCGCGGCTGGAACGAAACCGAAAACAAGACTGTTTCTCAGAGAGAAAAAGAAGAAGCGCACGATTATCGCTATTTCCCCGAGCCCGACATCCCGCCGATGAACTTTACGCCGGAAAAAATCGCCGAGATCAAAAAACAAATCCCCGAATTGCCCGAAAAGAAAGAAAAAAGGTTCATAAAAGAATTTAAACTCTCGCCTTACCAGGTCGATCTTCTGATTGAAACCAAGGAATTAGCCGATTATTACGAAGAGGCCCTCAAGATTAACGGCAAAATCGATGGCAGAAAATACTCAAGTCCAAGCGAGATTGCCAACTGGCTGATTAATAGAAAGGTTGACATTAAAACCGTTTCTCCGGAAAAACTGATTAAAGACCTCATTGCCTCTAAGGAGGTAACTTCGGTCAGTGAAGCGGAAATGTCCAGAATCGTCGACGAGACCTTAAGCGAAAATGCCCAAGCCGCGGCCGACTACAAAAAAGGCAAGACCGCCGTGCTCGGTTTTTTGATCGGCCAAGCCGTCAAAAAAATCGGCCCTCAAGCCGACCGGCAAGAAATAACCAGGGAGTTGATCGAAAAGCTAAAATAATGTTCTAGGACAACGGCTCCAATCCTTCGGTTTCCACCAGGACCTCGGCCAGGTCATCCAGATTCTCCAGAACCATGCCCGCGCCCCGGGCCACGGCCGTCATGGGATCTTCAACCACTTGAGTCTTGATCTTTGTCTCTCTGGCAATCAACGTATCTAATCCGCGCAGCAAAGACCCGCCACCAGATAACCAAATGCCCTCGGCCATGATATCGGCTAAGAGTTCGGGCGGCGTCTCTTCAATCGTTGTTTTGATCGTGTTAATAATCTGCTTAACTGACTTTTCCAGGGCATGGCGGGTATCTTCTTCGGTAATGATAATTTCTTCGGGCAAACCCGTCACCAGGTTTCGACCCCGCAAAGGCGCGGCTCTTTTTTCTTTGTCTTTTTGAGGATAGGCCGAACCAATGGCGATTTTTATCTCTTCGGCCGTCTGTTCTCCGATCAAAAGCTTAAATTCTTCCTGGGCAAAGTGAATGATATCTTCGTTGAGTTTATCGCCGGCGATTCTTAAGCTTCGGGCAATGACTACGCCGCCCAAAGAGATGACGGCCACTTCGGTTGTTCCTCCGCCGATATCAACAATAAAATTGCCGCCCGCTTCCTGAACTTCGAGACGAGCCCCGATGGCCGCCGCCATCGGTTCTTCAATTAAAAAAACCTGACCCGCCCCCGCGTTGCGCGCCGCGTCTTTGACGGCTTTCTTCTCTACTTCGGTCACGCCCCAGGGAATGCCAATGATCACCCTCGGCCGGACGCCAAAATGGAATTTGCCCTTTTGGGCCTTGTCGATGAAATACCTCAACATTTGCTCGGTCACCTCAAAGTCAGAGATGACGCCTTTAACCAAAGGCCGAGTCGCCACAATGTGACTCGGCGTACGACCGACCATTTTTTTAGCCTCTTCGCCAATCGCCAAAATGCGGCCCGTCTTCTGATTAATGGCCACGACCGAAGGTTCCGTCATAACAATCCCCTTCCCTCGGACATAAACTAAAGAGTTGGCCGTGCCCAGGTCAATGGCAATGTCTTGAGAAAAACTGCGTAGGATTCTGTCCAGGGTCTTCTTAATCATATTCTAAGACTTAATTCTGGTTAAGGATTTGTCAACGGGAACCAATTCGATCTTCTTTTCATTCCGATTCTTAAACTCAAACGATTTCTGAGCTAAGCTTTTCTCGCTCACCACCACTCTGAGGGGAATGCCGATCAAGTCCGCGTCAGCGAATTTTTCACCGGGAGTTTTATCCTGCCGATCGTCAAACAAAACTTCTACTCCCTGTTTTTTCAACCGGCCATATAATTTTTCTGCAGCGGCCTTTATTTTAGACTCATTGCCGAGCTGTAAGAGATGCGCAGAAAACGGCGCCACTGCCTTAGGCCAAATAATTCCTTTGTCGTCATGAAAAACCTCGACGATTGTCCCCATCAGCCGTCCTAAACCAATGCCGTAGCAGCCCATCTGAACAAGTCCTTTTGTGCCATGTTTGTCGACAAAATAAAGATCGAATGACTCGGAAAATTTAGTTTTCAGCTTGAAGATGTTACCGACTTCAATCGCCTTAGTTTCTTTAAATTGCTTAGCCTGACAGTTCGGACAGTTTTTTACCTCTGGCCTAATTTCTTGATTTATCGCTTGGCGACATTCCTGACAAATATAAATTACATCCTCGCCCGCTTCTGCCGGCGTTTGGAATTCGTGAGAGAATTTGGAAAAAGTGCCGCCCGAAGCAAAGGTCAAATAAGTCTCGTTGCCAATACCGACTTTCTTGAAAATTCGCCAGTAAACTTCTTTCATTTTCTCGTAATACTCATCTAAGTCGGCTTCTGATTTATGGAAAGAATAAAGGTCTTTCATTAAAAATTCGCGGTTCCTAATCAAGCCGGATTTGGCTCTTTTTTCTTTCCGGAATTTTGTCTGAATCTGGAAAAGATACAAAGGCAAATCCTTATAGGTTTGGATATGTTTTTTTACCAAAGGAGTGACGACTTCTTCGTGAGTCGGGCCCAAAGCCAATTCCTTACTCTCCCAACCCTCTAATTTAAATAAAACATCCACCGTGTCCCAACGGTCAGTTATTTGCCAGCTCTCTTTAGGATGCAAAACCGGCATTACCAGTTCTTGGCCGCCCACCTTTTCCATTTCTTCTCTAATAATATTCTCAATTTTACGAATTACCCGCCAGCCGAGCGGCAAATAAGTGTAAACACCGGCCGTTAATTTATTAATAAAACCGGCGCGAATTAAAAGTTTGGCGTTAATTGTCGTCTCGTCTTTGGGCGCTTCTCTTAAAGTTTTGCCGAAAAGATTTGACTGCCTCATATTAAAGTAATCCTCTGAAGTTCCTAATGTCCTTGATGGTGACAAAAACCATCAAAATTATTAATAAAGCGAAAAAGACGGTAGTGATCCTCTCCTCAACCTGACGGGAAACCGGCTTCTTCCTCAAAGCTTCAATGCCCAAAAACATCAGTTTGCCGCCGTCAAAAGCGGGAATGGGCAGAAGATTCAGAATGGCCACATTAATGGAGAGAAAGCCGATCATTTGCAGAAAATAACTCAAGCCCATTTCCATGCCCTGACTCAAAATACCGACGATGCCCACCGGACCCATCAGTTCCAATCCCGAAGGAGTCCCTTGAAAAATCCGGGCTAAGCTTTGGCCATAGGCGGAAATAATTATCGCCGTCGCCTCAAAAGTGGCTTTGATCCCCTCAAAACCGGCCAGATACCAGGGATAGCTCTTGAGACCGGTTCTGACCAGGGAAACTCCCAAAGGAGCCTGACCGGCGGGCGGCGAGAGGCGCGGCTGAGCACTCAATTCGAAAACCAAACCGCCCCTTCTTACAGTCAAAATCACTTCTTTCCCTCGGTTTTCACCGATGAAATCCTGGACCTCTTTGACCTTATCAACGTTTTGAGCTTTGAGGGTTGAACTTTGAACTTGCATTATGGTGTCGCCCACCTTCAGGCCGGCGGCCTGGGCCGGACTACTGGGAGAAATAGCGCTGATCTGGACTTTTAAGTCGGCGAAGCCGGTTTCGGCGTCATCAACAATAGTTGGGGAGCCGACCATAAAAACAATGGAAAATAAAACCGCGCCGACTAGCCAAAAAACAAAGGCGCCGTTAAAAATGATTAAAGCCCTCTGCCAAAGAGGTTTATTGGTAAAAGACGAAGAGCTGTCGTCGGCCTCTTCCGGTATTCGGACAAAAGCGCCAAAGGGCAGGAGGTTGATCGAATAAAGAGTCCCTCGGAACATCTTTCCGAAGA
>MHTO01000002.1 GCA_001823105.1 Candidatus Wildermuthbacteria bacterium GWA2_46_15
AACTTTTTAGATCATTCAAATCAACAAAAACAGAACTGCCGCCGTTGTGCTTTTTGACTTTCCCGTATTGCACCAAATACGAGATGTTGGACTCGCTAACAGCGCGTTTCAGAAAATCGCTTGCCCAATGGCTTGCTTCTTTAATTGTCAGAAGTTGTTTAGTTTGTTGCATAATTCTATTTTATCAAATCCTCAATTGAAACGCTTAATGCTTTTGCCAATTTTGCCATAATAAGCACAGACGGCTTTTTTATTACATTGCTTTCAATTTTCGTCAGGGTGGTATATTTAACACCGGACTTTTTGGCAAAATCTTCTTGGGATAAGCCCTGTTTATTCCGATACTTCTTTATATTTTCCCCGATGTTTATTTCTGTTGCCATAGTTTCACAAATTTGATAGTATGAATGTGATATGTTATGCTTTCAATATTATGATACCAAATTTTCAAAATTCTAGCAACAAAATTTTAGGGAGCTCCTTGTCGTTGCCCGCGCACGGGTGGGCGGGGCAAACACAACTCCACATTTTTCTGCGGCGCGTTTCGCGAAGCGAAATACGAAATTCGGCGGCGAAAGCGAAAGCGGGACGAGCGACCTGCCCGCCGAAGCTTTAACGAAGGCGGAGCAAACAAACTGCCCGTAGAATTCGCAATGTTTTAGATTGGTCGGGGAGCCGGGAATCGAACCCGGTTTTTACGGACCCGAACCGTATGTACTACCGGTGTACTACTCCCCGTTAAGTAACCCAATACTTCTCTTTGGTCATCTCGTCTCTCTTTTGCTCGATTTGCTCTTTGCCCTTCTCGGCTTCCCGGGCCAGAGCGTCCAACTCTTTATCGGCCAACCGGCCGAGGCGGACGACCTCTTTTCTCAAAGACCCTTTTTTGTTCTTCTTCGGATCTTCCAGAATCTGCCCCAAAAGAATGTCGAGGATCTGTCCCACTTTCGGCCCCGGCTTGATCTTTAGAATTTTCATCACTTCGTGGCCGTTGACCTTGAGCATCTTGGCGGAAATGGGATCGGTCGAAACCCTAACCAGCAGATAGCGCAGATGGCGCAATTTATAGGGCTCGGCTTTGGGCACGCCTGAACCGATCCGGTCGGCCATCCGCACCTGTAAAAGTTCTTCGATGTTTTCCGGACCGACGTTGCGCAAAAGCCTTCTGACCGAACTCTCGCCCACTTCGCCGACATTGTAATAGAAAAGATGGTAGCGGACAAGCTTGATGATTTTTTCGCTCAAATCGCGCGGCAGCCGCAAACGTTCCAATATTTTGGCCGTCATTCTGGCGCCCACAATTTCGTGATTATAAAAAGTAGAGTTTAGCCCCTCGCCTTTTTTCACCCGCGGCTTGGCAATATCGTGGAAAAGACTGGCTAGTCTGATAGCCAGATTAAATTTCTTGGCCGCCGCGTATTTCAAAGAAAAAAGATTGTGCTCATAGCAATCGTAGATGTGGTGTTTATTTTGGCTGCAACCTACTCCCTCCAGCAATTCCGGAACAACATATTTTAGTAAATTCAATTGGCGTAATGATTCCAAACCATCGGCCGCCCGATCCGACAGGATAATCTTGATAAATTCGTCTCTGATTCTCTCGATCGAAATCAGTTTGAGTAAAGAAGCGTTTTGAATAATCGCTTTCTGGGTTTTTTCTTCCAGGCTGAAATTTAGAACCGTCGCCAACCTCACCGCCCTCATTAACCTTAAGGCGTCCTCGTTAAACCTATCATTAGGATTACCAACCGCCCGGATAATTTTATTTTTTAAATCTTTCTGGCCATTATACGGATCAATTGTTTCGTAAAGCTTTGAGCTTTGAGTTGTGGTTTTGCGTTTTGCGTTTTGAACTTTGAGCTTTAATGCGATGGCATTGACCGTAAAATCTCTTCTCGACAGATCTTCCTTAAGGGTCTTAGCGAATTTAATCTCTTCGGGATGTCTTTTGTCGCTGTATTTAGCCTCCGAACGGAAAGTGGTGATTTCAATTTCCTTAAGTCCGGGGTTTTTGCTTTGGGTTCGAACCGTGACCGTCAAAAACCGGTTCTCGTAGAAGTTTTCCGGAAAAATCTCTTGGATCTGTTCTGGCTTGGCATCAGTAGTAATATCCCAGTCATTGGGTTCAACGCCTTGCAGAAAATCACGGGAACAACCGCCAACGACATAGGCTTCAAAACCGGCTTTTTCCAGCTCATTGATGACTGATTTGATTTCTCTGGGAATTTTCATCGGTTTAATCTTAGCCTAAAACCAACTTGTTTTCAATTAAAAAGTGAGATAATCTAACATTAGCCCCCATGGTGAAATGGATATCACGCGACGCTTCGGACGTCGAAGTCCGGGTTCGAATCCTGGTGGGGGCACACTTCGATTTCGCTCAGTGTAAACTATTTCGGCCTACATCATCGGCAGTTCAATGTAAAAAGTACTGCCTTTGTCTTTGCCTTCGCTCTCTGCCCAGACGCGGCCGCGGTGCATTTCAACAAAACGCCGGGCAATATATAATCCCAGGCCGACCCCCTCGGTATAAGCTTTAGTTCCGACTGTTCCTCTCGAAAAACTCTCGAATATTTTGGTTAATTCCTCTTCGTTCATTCCCTCGCCCGTATCTCTTATCAGAATCCGGCATCTAGAATCTAAGATCTGAGCCTCAATCGCGACTCCTCCTTTTGGGGTGTATTTTATGGCGTTATCCACTAAATTTAAAATTACCTGCCGCATTTTATCCTTGTCTAACATAATTTTGGGCAGGGACTCTGTTGGTTTTTCGAATTTTAGATAAAGCTTCTTCTTTTCCGCCGTAATCTTTAAATCATCAATCGCTCCCATAATTATTTCTTCTATTGACGACTCTTCCGGCTCGAGCCCCATTTTTCCTGACTCAATCCGGGAAATGCTTAAAAGATCATTAACTAAATTAATTAATCTTTGATTGGACTTATAGACATTTTCTATAGGTATTTTGGCTCGATCAACTATTTTCCCATAAGAACCTTCAAGGATCATCGAGATATAGCCTTTAATCGCGGTTAAAGGCGTCCTCAACTGATGAGAGGCAATGGAAATAAATTCTGATTTCGCTTTGCTTAGTCTTTCAACTTCTTTGTAGGCGACTTGAAGTTTTTCGTTTAACGTCGTTAACTTTTCGCGTTGCTCTACTTCGCGTAACATATCGCGAATCAGAAGAATGCCGAAGACAAGAACAAGAAGGAAAACCGCGCTGCGATAAACGATTAAAGCAAAATCGTTAGCGAAAATCACCTCGGAAAAAGTGACGACCGAAAGTAAAAATATCAACACGGCCGTTCCCACCACGCGGATATTAAAAAGTTTATATCTCAAAATCGCGTAGGAAGTAAAAGCCACGAAGGGGAAGATAAACAACGCACTGAGAGGGATAAACCGCGGATTATCAAAAAATGCCGGCAGGATGAAGTTGAAGACTGCAATTAAGGCCAAGGTTATAAACATGCCACTCAAAACATATTTATAGCGTAACTTTTCTTGACCGACGGCTCGTGTGGTCTTAATAAGAAGAGAAGTTATGCCACTCAAATTGAACACCAACGCGGTTAGGCCAAAAAGAATAATACCCGGCCCATTGGCTACTCTAGAGGCTCCTCCGGCGGGCGATAACTCCATAACTTCACTAAATACCAATGGTGTTAAACAGACGACGGCGGTAATAATAGCCAGTGGAATAAATATGACTTTGTACCAAACGGGAAACTTCTTGTTTTCGTCGGGGAAAGCGTATAGGAAATTAAATACTGTGAAAGCAAACCAGACCGCAAAGAACATCACTAGGCGTAGAAGCCAAAGAATGGTGACGCTTGATTGTGATTTGTAGGCGGCATAATTTACGGCACTCCAAAAAATGATTGTAAGCGAGAGGTAGAAAAAATGTTGACTCGTTGTGCTTTTGCGGTTTTGCAAAAAAACAACAAATCCTAAAACCCCCATCGCCGCGATAGCGACGGCAACTGATAGTAAGTCAAAGTTTTGTAGACCTAAAGAAGATAGTAAAATCGACGGCATTCAAAAGATGTTTTAACTTTTCTTGATCACGGCGACGTATCGAGACTGGAAGCTTGCTCGAAGCTGATTAAAATCTATTCCTGCTTTATTGTATTTATATCTTAATTTCTGCGTCGCTTGTCGTGTTTTTATAGCATACGACCTCAGCCCTAGAGCCTTGAGAATTATCGTCAGTTCTTTCTTTGTATAAGACGCTCGAGCGGAATAATATTGAAGTTTTTGGAAAAGACTTTTTGGCGGAATAGCCATCTTGAGAAGACGCCAAGGCAAATCTCGTCTTAAGTCTTGTAAGTAGACGGTGCCGTCACTCTTTATCACGCGATACATTTCACGCAGCGCTCGTTCTAAATTATTAAAATGATGAAGAGAGTCTTTACAGATAACTAAATCAAAAACTTTATCGTCAAACGGTAAATGCGACGCGGCCGCCTTTTTAAGAACTATGTTCTTTAACCCCTGGCAATTTTCTCTCGCCCGTCTAATCACATAAGGAGATATGTCTATGCCAACCACTTGGAATTTTTTAGATCGTTGCGCAAATTCTTTTACTAATAGACCCGGCCCGCAACCAACATCCAATATTTTACCGCTTTGTAAGCGGCTCGTCATTAAGGCATCGTCCACCAACGGAATCATCCAGATACGATATTTTTTTCGGGACTCTCGTTCAAAAACTTTAAATTCCAAATCTCCCATCTTTTTGGGTTCGGGAATCCTTTTTAAAAAATACATAAGATTTTGTTTTGTATCATACCCAAATAATTTCTGGTGGTTTTTTTGACGACAAGGCGCTTGGTTCTTTGCTCAATCCAACTCTAAACGCTAATGCGGCAACGCCTCGGTTAATATTAAATACTTCGGTAATCTTATTGTAAGCATTATTTATAATCTCTATGTGCTCCTTTGAAAAGATGTTTGCCGTGTCATTTTGTATGCCTTGCCAAAAAAACATGGTTCCGGTGATGAGATGAAAACTTAACCTCATTTGCGTTGCCTTAAGCCAGAGCCGCTCCATTGCCCTTCCGGCCAGTAAAAAATCTTCGTCTCTATCATTAACAATAATAATGCCCATGCCGGCGCCGGACGCATATCTTTTTGCATTGTCTTTTGCGATTATACCCGCGAATTTTAGATGATTAAAAAGCTTCATAACCCGCCAGCGGCGTAATAATTTTAATACCGCCTGCTGAGGAGGCTCTAACTCCATTGTTTTTAAATAAAGCCCTGATTTTTTTATAGATTCTTCTGGGCGAGACCAAACAATTTCTTCAAAGAAAAGTTTATGCAATTTTTCATTTTCGAGAGTGACGACTTCATTAATACTTAAGGCTTCTCCAATTAAACGGCGCTGTTCTTTGTCTTCGGTAAACTTAATCTCAATTTCTTTGAATGACGATGCCGACTTAAGAAATTCTTGTTTTTGAACATCGCTTAATAATCTATCCTCATACTGTTTTCTATTCGTCGCCCGGAGCGGAATTACCGAAAATAACGAATCTGATTTTGGCAATCCTAGCGCCAGCTCGATAACGGCGGTGAGATTTGGCTGGCTTAAATCCGGGAAAATTTTTACCTTTGCCTCATATCCAAAAGAAGATGAGGCAATGACAATGTTTTCTATCAACGCTCCATGAGCAATCCATGTGCCTCGATTACGATAATTAAGAATTGGGTGGTCTTTTTCCGGTAAGGCAATTACATAAATTTGATTATCTTTCACTTTAAACTTCCAGGGCTGAGAGTTACTGCCAGAAGGCGCATTTGCCGCAATTTCTAGGATTTTTTTAATATCTTCTTTATTTATAACCATCTTTTATAAAAATTTTAATCATTATTCATCATTTTCCTCACAAATTTCAGGAATTCAATTTTGCGAGAAAGCCATTTTCTTTTGTAGTCAGATTCAAAAATCGCGTCTGGATTAAAAGAATATCTGCCCGATTTAATGTTTTTATTCTTGACAATAATGCGTCTAGCTAATGTCGCAATAACTGACCCGCACATGTTAGCGGCGGTGCCGAGTTGCGGCCAGGAATACAAAGACTTTCCGACTTCGGCAACGGAACGAAGCATTCTTGGGACTACAAGATCTGCCCCGGCGATTTTCCCTGCTATTTTCGGTAAATCTTTCGGCGGCATGGATTTTAATTTTTCAGCCGTTATTCCCTTAACATAGCCATTTAAAATTGGTAGTTTCTTATTTATGTCATACCTTTCAATGTCCACGATGATGCCATCGCCATTGTCAGTGCCCATCAGCACGGGAATGCCACGATCGCGGGCAAGTTCTCGAACTTTCAATTTCCAATAAGGATTATCCGTTTCTTCTATAATAAGATCGGCATCCATTATAATCGCTTCGGCGTTCTCTTCCGTTAAACCGTCGGGGTATAACCCAATGTCGGCATAAGGATTTATTTCAAAGATTTGTCGGGCGACGACAACCGCTTTATTGAGCCCGACGCTTTGAAATCCTATACGGACGCGATTTAAATTATCTCCGGAAAAAACACCCGGATCAACAAGCTTTATTTGTTTCGCCCCTCCGCCCATTGCCGTCACGACAGCGACGTGACTGCCCACGCTCAGGCCCAAAAAAGCTATCTTAGCATTATAAAAACGCGCTTGTTCCTCAACGGTGACGAGGTTTTTATTTCTTCCGGTGCGTAACTCATAATGAAGGCCTTCGGATAAATAACGGACTAACGAATTAATCCAAGGAAAATAAAACCAGTTTCCAAAATTATCATTTTGATAAAAGCTAAGAAATTGTTTACATTCAGTTTTGTAATTTTTATCAAAACGGTATTTCGAGTTCCTTAAAAGAAAGAGCTCTTCTAGATTTCTTTCCATTTCGTCAACGACTAAAATTTCAGGATGCTGTTCAATAAAAATATGGAT
Source organism: Candidatus Wildermuthbacteria bacterium GWA2_46_15 (assembly GCA_001823105.1). Taxonomy (GTDB): domain Bacteria; phylum Patescibacteriota; class Minisyncoccia; order Minisyncoccales; family GWA2-46-15; genus GWA2-46-15. Next base: position 6,943 of record MHTO01000002.1, read on the forward strand.
TTCACTCGGAGAAATGCTGGTCGGTCGCCAAATTTCTTGAATCATAAACTTTATTTCTTCACCCATTTTTGCTTAATCCCCAGTTTAAAGTATTTGGGGTCTTCGGCCGGCCAAAATTGCAGGTGCGGCAGGGCGCGCTTGCCGAGGAATTTACGGAGCTCGCGATATTCGGAATTCTTAAGTTCCAACTGTTCAACAATGGCGCTAAGGGCCGCCTGTCTGATCGTCTGAGGCATGGCGCCATTGCGGGATTTACGCGTCTCTAAATGAATCAGGAGATATTGATTTTGCTTGCTGTCAAACCGCGTTTCTAAGGTGAATTTTCCCGTTAAATAGGCGCTCAATGGCTTTTTCAGCAACGCTTCCCGTATTGGCTCGGGATAAACTTGCAGGCCGTAGAAATTGGTAGAAAAATCGGCTCGTTCGTAAACATAAACAAAAGGAAGTTCATACCAAAACTTTTCTATTCTTGCTTTTTCTGCCTCCTTTTTCAAATCTATTCCCGATTCAGTCAACTTTTCCACAATTTCCCGAAAAGAATAAACTCCGCCGTGATCTCCCAGGGCGTATCTTACGAGCGGCATCGTGTTATCACCGCTGACCAAAAGATCGTTATTCTCCGCGTCAAATGAAATAAAAGATGGTATGTATTGCCCCAAGGTCGGCGTTTTTTCAATTCTTTTAAAAATCGTTTCAAATAGTTTTTGGTTTTTGGCGCAAAGTCGGCGAATCAAAATTGTCAGGGGCGTCTCAAAAGCGATTGCCCCGAGCTCAGCCGTGCCGTAAATATTCATCGTATCAATGAAGGAATTTCTCATATTAACCGCTCGGGAAACATACTCTCGGAAATCCTCAGTAAAAACTTCTGCGGCAAAAAGCAAGCGGATGCGGAATTTCCTCCAATCAATGCCGCGGGACAACGCTTCATCAATAATGTCTTTGATAAGCGGCGGGTAACCGGCTAAAATAATATTTTTGTATGATGCTCCAAGGTCCTTCAGTGACTTAAAGATTTCCTCTTTATTAATGCCCGGGGTGATTAAAGAAATATTATAGCCCCTCTCCTGAAGCAAATGAAAGGCCTGATAAGTAATCAGGCCGCCGATCCAAACGCCCATGCCGAAACAGACAATCACGAGCACTGGTTCTTCTTTCTTGTACTGACCTTGGAGATAAAACAATTCGTGGATAACCGAAGTTCGTAAATCTAAATCGAAAGATCGGTGAAAATAAAAAGGGGCACCGGTTGATCCAGAAGTAGAAGTAAAGATGAGTGGTTTATCAAGGCGCCCGTCAATGGTCAATTCAGATAAAGGATATTTACGCAGGTAGTTTTTCTTATCAATCATCGGCAATGACTGAAGATCAACAACGGTTTTAACCTTGTTTGATTTAACTTTATGATGACGTAAAAAATCCTGGTAAGCAGGAACTCGTCTGCTCGCTAGACGAAATAAATTTAGAGCTCGCTCATCTCTAATCTTTTCCCAGAAGTTAGCCCTTTGCGTCTTAATTTGTTGAATAATCCGATTAATTTTTGTCTTCATTAACTCTTCGGGAGTGATTTCATTATCTGTTAAGATTATAACACATAATTCTGATGTGTTAAAAGAACCTTGTTTCTCGCTTTGCTCGAAATAAGATTTATTTGTTTTTGTCCAAAAACTGTTATAGCGGGCAGTAGCCCGATATATCGCTTTGCGCTATAATGAGCAAGATGCCCAATATGCGTACTCGCCATACTTAAAATAGTCAATATGAAAAAATTAATAATTTTTGTTTTCTTAACCCTCATCATCGCCCCGCCGGTGCTGGCAGCAGGCCTGGTACCCTGCGGCTATGATCTGAACGGCGACGGCATTTACACCCCCGCCACTGAAGGCTGCAAGCTCTGCCATTTCTTTGTCATGATCCAGGGAATCATTAATTTTGTCCTCTTTACCCTCGTCCCGCCCCTGGCGGTTTTGATGGTCGTGGTCGGCGGCGGCATGTTCATCCTGGGTTCGGGTTACGATCCCACTCTAATCAATAAAGGAAGGTCGGTTCTGACCTCGGTCGCCATCGGCCTCTTGATCATTTATGGCTCCTGGGTTTTTGTTAACACCTTCTTCGTTTTGATCGGCCTGGCCAACACCAATCTCGGCGCCAGAATCGGCCAATGGTTTGTCTTCCCCTGTCCTTAGTCCTTAAGTGAAAATTATTGATGAAAATTGCCATTGTTTCTGACAGCCACGACAACCTAGCCACCCTAGAAAAAGCTTTCTCCTACTTAAATAAAGAGGGAATTAAAACCGTAGTTCATTGCGGCGATGTTTGTGCTCCGGGCACGCTTAAAGAAATCAGCCGTTTGTTTCCGGGCGAAATTCATTTGGTCTTCGGCAACGTTGACGGCGACCAGTATTCAATGCTAAAGGCGAGGGAGGAAGGAAAATTGCCTAACGTTAAATTTTACGGAGATTCCGGCGAGTTGGATATTGACGGCAGAAGAATCGCTTTCTGCCACAAGCCCTTGCCGGCCCAAGGGCTGGCGGCTTCGGGCAAATACGACTTGGTTTTTTACGGTCACACCCACCAGCCCGGGGAAGAAAAGACGGGAAAGTGCCGTCTCGTCAATCCCGGCACCTTAGCCGGAATGTTTAGTAAAGCGACTTTTGCCGTGTACGATACGAAAACCGATAAACTTGAGTTAAAGTTAGTAGAAAAATTACAAGAATCTAAAAATTGAAAATTGGTAATTGAAAATTCCGCCTCGCTGGCGGCCTGCCCCCATAGCTCAATTGGTAGAGCAATTCCCTCTTAAGGAAAAGGTTTCAGGTTCGAGCCCTGATGGGGGCACAATCGCTCCGCTCAAATTAATTTCCCTTCGAGTTCGAATTCGCGGGCTTTGAGGATTTTGACATTAGCAAATTGCCCGGTCAGATTTTTGGGACTGGGAAATCTGACGGTTTTAAAATTCCGGGTTTTGCCCAAAGACTCTTTTTTCCTTGGCCGCCAGGTGTCGACTAAGACCTCTAGGGTCTTGCCGATTTCTTTCTCAAGATTTTCTTTGGCAGTTTTTCTCAAAAGCCGGGTCAGTTTTTCCAGCCGAGCTTTTTTGGTTTTGGCCGACACGTCATCTTTCATCAGTTTTTGACTAACCGTGCCCGGCCGGGGAGAATAGCGGGCGATATAAGCCATGGCAGGCTTTATCCGGGCAAAAACTTGATAAGTATTTTGGAACTGTTTTCCCGTTTCGCCGCAAAAACCAACAATGATATCGGTAGAAAAATTGAAATCGGGAATCTGTTTCTTGGCCCAATTCAAAACCCGGAGGTACTCGCTTACGGAATACCGACGATTCATCCGCTTCAAAATCGTGTCGTCACCGGACTGCAAGGGAAGATTCAGGTAGTTATTAGCTTTTTGAGCTTGGGCCAGAAAACGGATCAGTTTTTCGTCAAAATCCAAAACATAGGGCGAGGTGAATCTTAACCAAAACTTACCGGGCATTTTTTCAATCTCGGCCAGCAAGTCGACGAATTCATATTTCGGTTTTTCAGGGTCTCGCCAGCTAGAAACGGTCTGGCCTAAAAGAGTGATTTCGCGAAAACCGCGGGAGATAAACTCGGCAACTTCGGCAACAATCTCAGCGGCGGGACGATCGATTTCCAGGCCCCGGGTATAGGGAACGGCGCAATAGGTGCAAAAACGGTTACAGCCGAAAGAAACCGGCACCAAAGCAGAAAATTTGCTTTGAGAACGAGGTTCAATTTTAAAATAATCTATGTCCTGCTGGCTCGGTTTTTTAAAGTCACCGAGGTCAGACCGAAGGCGAGCCAAGTCCTTGATGTTAAAAACCAGGTCGAAACGCTGCTTAAAACTTCCCCGGTCCTGGGGAAGAACGCAACCGGTGACGATAGTTTTCAGTTTGGGGTTTCTAGTTTTTAGTTCCCTAATGTTGCCCGCCTGGCCATAGATCCGATCAATGGCTGATTGCCGAACCGAGCAGGCATTAAAAATCAAAAGGTCGGGCGCCCGATTCTCCCGGGCGGGCTGAAAACCCAGGCTTTCCAGGGTGGCGGCCATCCTTTCCGAATCCGACCGATTCATGGCGCAGCCATAAGTGACAATCCGATAGGATTTTTTCATGCCCTTTCAAAAAAAGTCGATTAATGCTAGAATAAATTATACCCAAATTTAGAATTTAACGCCATTATTTAATTCATGCTGACCCCGGAAGAAAAACAGAAAGTTATCGCCAAAGCCAAGCTTCATGATAAAGACACGGGCTCTCCCGAGGCCCAGGTCGCTCTTTTGTCTGAAGAAATCGTCCGGTTGGTTTTGCACCTAAAGAAACACTCTAAAGACATGGCCTCGAAAAGAGGACTTTTGAAAATGGTCTCCAAAAGAAAAAGCCTTTTGAATTATCTTAAAAACGAAGATGAAAAAAGATATAATAAAATCGTCAAAAAAGTCGGGTTGGGAAAGTGAAGCTCCGGTTTCGCCCGTCAACGCCATCAAGCACAAAGAACAACGAGTTCTGGTTTTATTTGATGTCCAAAACCTCTATCACTCGGCTAAGAATCTCTATGGCGCCCGGGTCAATTTCTCCGGCATCTTAAAAACGGCGGTCGCCCAAAGAAGGCTGATTCGCGCTTTCGGCTATGTCGTCCGAACCAAAACCGGGGAAGAAAAGCCTTTTTTTGAAGCCCTGACAAAGGTGGGCATCGAAATCCGGGTGAGAGACTTGCAGGAATTCTATGGCGGCCTCAAAAAAGCCGACTGGGATGTCGGCATCGTCATTGACGCCATTCGCTCAGCTCCCAATTATGACGTCATCTGCCTTTGCTCCGGCGATGGCGACTTTATCCCTCTGATGGAATATCTGGAAAACCGGGGCAAAAGAACGGAAGTCCTGGCTTTCGGCCGATCCGCTTCGGCTAAACTAAAAGAGATCGTCGATGAATTCGTTGACCTGGGCGCTTCTCCAGAAATCTACTTGTTGAGAAAATAATTAATCAAAGGAAATGGATTCAGAAAAATTTAAATTAGAACTGGGGGGTCGAGAATTGAGTCTAGAAGTAAAGGATTTGGCCGAACAGGCGGCGGGCTCGATCTTTGCCCGCTACGGCGATACGGTTATCTTAGCCACCTGTTGTATGTCTCCGACTTCGGCTTCGTCTCGGGGGTTTCTCCCTTTAACTGTTGATTACGAAGAAAGGTATTACGCCGCCGGTAAGATTAAAGGCCCGCGCTACATCAGACGAGAGAGCCGGCCTTCAGACAAAGCCATTTTAAATGCCCGATTGATCGATCGGACTATCCGACCGCGTTTTCCCCAGAACCTTTTCCGTGAAGTCCAGGTGGTAGATACCGTTCTCTCCTGGGATGGCCAAAACGACCCCAACGTCCTGGGAATTATCGCCGCTTCCGCCGCTCTTTCTCTTTCTAATATTCCTTGGCGAGGACCATTGGCGGCCGTCAAAATCGGCCGGGCCGATAATGAATTCGTCTTAAACCCCACGGCCGAGCTGGAAGAGAAAAACGAATTTCAACTGGTCATTGCCGGTGATTTTGTCGATGACGACCAGCTGATCATTAATATGCTGGAGGGCGAAGGTTCAGAAGTCTCAGAAGAGCTGGTGGCGGGAGCGGTTGAATTCGCCCGACCCTATCTCAAAAAGATTATTGATTTCCAGAAAGATATTATTTCCCGCCTGGGTAAGGCTAAAAGCCAGATAAAAGAAAGTCAAATTGATCCGGAATTAATCAGTAAGGTAAAGGAGTTCCTCAATGGCAAAATAGAAACTGTCCTCTTTCGGCCAGATAGATCCTTGCGCCAGGAACAAGAAGAAGCTCTCAAACAAGGACTGGCCGAATTTGCAAAAAAAGAATATCCCAATCAAGAGAACGGCCAAAACCTCTCTCTTCTTTTCGATGAGGAAGTGGACCGGGTCCTAACCGAAAATGTTCTAAAGAACGGAAAAAGACCGGATGGACGAAAACCAGACGAGTTGCGTCCTATTTCTTGCGCCGTGGGCGTCCTACCGCGGACACATGGCACCGGACTCTTTTGTCGCGGCCAGACCAAAGCTCTTTCCATCTTGACTCTGGGAGCGCCCGGAGATCAGCAAATTCTAGAGGGCATGGAAATTACCGGCAAAAAGCACTTCATGCTTCATTACAACTTTCCCCCTTACTCCGTCGGGGAGATAAAACCAATGAGAGGACCGGGGCGCCGAGAAATCGGTCATGGCATGCTCGGCGAAAGAGCTCTCTTGCCGGTGGTGCCGTCGACCGATGAATTTCCTTACACAATCCGAGTCGTTTCCGAAATTCTATCTTCTAATGGTTCAACTTCTATGGCCTCAATTTCCGGAGCTTCCTTGGCCCTGATGGACGCCGGCGTCCCGATTAAGTCCCAGGTGGCCGGCATTTCTATCGGTCTGGTCATGGACGAAAAAACAAAAAAATACGCTCTTTTAACCGACATTCAGGGACCCGAAGATCATCACGGCGACATGGACTTTAAGGCCGCCGGCACCCGGAACGGCATCACCGTCCTGCAAATGGACGTTAAGTTGGACGGCATTACCCAGGAAATCTTAACCCAAGCTTTAGTTCAGGCAAAAAAGGCCCGGCTGGAAATCCTGGATGTGACAGAAAAAACCATCGGGGAACCCCGGAAAGAACTTTCTCCCTATGCGCCAAGAATCCTGACTATTCAAATCAATCCGGATAAAATCAGGGAGGTCGTCGGGCCCGGCGGCAAGGTCATCAACGAAATTGTCAGTCAAACCGGAGCCATCATCGACATCGGACAAAGCGGCTTGATTTTCATTACTTCTGAAAACGAGGCCTCGGCCCAAAAAGCCCTCGAATGGATTAAAAATATTACCCACGAAGCGAAGGTCGGCGAAACCTTTAATGGTAAAGTCTCCCGGCTCTTTAATTTTGGCGCCATGGTCGAATTCCTGCCCGGCCAAGAAGGTTTGGTCCACATTTCTGAATTAGCCAATTACCGCGTCAATAAGGTTGAGGATATCGTAAAAATTGGCGACGTCGTTCCGGTTAAGGTCGTCGGCATCGACGAAAAGGGCCGGGTCAATCTTTCATTAAAACAAATGTCAAACGAAAAAGACCATGGAGGAGAAACTCGCCTTCCTCAAAAGGGAGGAAATTAGGACGATGGCCAAGGACCTGGCCCGCCTTCAAGAAGAAGAAGCAATTCATGAAAAAGAAAGAATCAGCCAGTTACGGGTCGAAGAAAAACTCAAAAGAGAAGCGGCAGCCAGAGAAAAAATCGCCAGCACGATGATCCCCAAAGGGTTGGGGACCAAAGAAGAAACTATTCCCAAACCCCCGACTAAAAAAGCGGGGCTAGAAGAACCGCTTTTACCCAAAACCCAAAGGCCATCTTCCTTAGAAAAAATACTCGTTCGTATCATCATTGTCCTGTTTTCATTAGGCTTTTTCTTGCTGATCACTTTTGGCTATTGGTTCTTTATCATCAGAGAAAAACAAATTCAGCCATCGCCTGCGTCCTCTCCGGTGTTTACCCCGAGCGAAGTCGAGGGGCCTTCGCCTTCAGCCGTCGGGGTTATTCCGCCGATACCCATCCTGGGGGCCACGAAAGAAATAAAAATCCTTAGAATCATCCCGGAAAAAGACTTTAAAAATCTCCTGTCTGAATCTCTGGTCAATGTTCTGCCTTCTGGATCCAGCCCCGAATTCTTCGAACTCGTTCCCCAGAAAGACGACCAGTTTTTTAACCTTCAAGACGCCTTGACTGAACTCAAGGTAAAATCACCAGAGGGATTTTTTGGACTGGTTTCGGGAAAAGCGGATGATTTCGACCTCTTTCTTTACTCGAAAGGAGCCAAAGAACAAAGACTGGGTTTTGTCGTCAAGTTGTTGACTCTCGAGGGAGTCAAGGAGAGAACCACCGAGATGCTCAAGGCCTGGGAAAAGACGATGGAAAGCGACTGGGTGAACTTTTCAAGAATTCTGGGTCAGGAAAATCCTTCTTTAGCCTCGGTTTTTAAACAGACTAGTTACTCGGGCGCCTCCTTCCGTTGCCTTTCCTTCCAGGAAAAGAACCTGGGGATTTGCTGGTCCGTCTTCGCCGACTACCTTATCATTACTTCGTCGGGGGAAAGTATCATGAGAACAATTGATCTTTTGCGGGTTAGGAACTAAGTTCCTTAAGGCTTATAAACTTATCCTCACTATGGAGAAAAACTTTGTCGAAAAAATGAAAACTCAGTTAGAAGAAGAAAAGAAAGTCTTGGAAAAAGGACTACGGGGTTTTGCCGAAAAAAACAAACTGCCCAAAAGTGATTGGGATACTCACTTTCCCAGTTTTCATGGCAGTAACCTTGAAGAAGAGGCGGACGAGGTTGAAGAATACGGCAACCTTCTGCCCGTGGAAAGAACTTTAGAAACCAGGGTAGCCGAAATCAACCTGGCCCTGGAAAAGATAAAAGAGGGTAAATACGGCCTCTGCGAAAAGTGCGGCCAGGTCGTCAGCCCGGAAAGACTGCAAACGATACCCGAAACAAGGATCTGCGACAAATGCAAGAAATAGTGGAACAAACCCCGTACGAATCTCAAAATTCGCCTCGGTCAATGAGCGAATTCGTCTGGCAACTCTAGTTATTCGAAATTTTTCAGTTCAATTGAAAATTCTTACGGGGCGAAGGGGTTTTTGGCGCCCACGACGCCAAAGTGCACATGGCACCCCGTCGACAGGCCGGCGCCGGCCATGCCTTTGCCGCCGCCCATATAGCCAATGATTTGTCCCTTAGAAACTTCGTCACCTGGAGTGACAATCGCGCTTAAAAGATGGCCGTAAAAAGTGACGACCCCGTTAGGATGCAGAACGGTAATATGGTTGCCGGCCCCGCCAAAAGCCCAGCGAGACGTGGAGGTCGTCAGCTTCACTTTTTGAACTCGGCCCGAGGCGGCCGCATAGACGGGCTCGCCGCACTGACCATGGCTAAAATCAATGGCATTGTACCAATGCAAACCCTGAGTCACCCGGCAAGGAGCAGAGATAGGGCAAATGAAGTAACCAGCGACCAAGGGCGCCCAGGTCGAAGCCGGTTTTTTGACGAGCGGAGGAGGTAATTGACCTCCGGGAACAATAACGATGTCGCCGGCAAAAACCTCGTTTTCATTGGTTAATTCATTAAAAGCAATGGTTTCGCTCAGATTGCCCTTGTACTTTATAACAATATCGCTCAGGGTATCGCCCGGACCGACGACGTGCAGGACGCCCGAAACGGGCAGAATAACCAGCTTTTTCCCGAGCGAGATAACCGAGTTTTTGTTTAGATTATTAGCCCAAAGAATTGTTTCCAAAGAAAGATTGAACTGCTGGGCAATCGAGCCAAGGGTATCGCCTTCGGCCACGGTATATTCAATCACGCCACGGCGACTATCATATAACTCTTCTTCCGTGCCTGAAAGAGTGGCTAAAACTTGGGGCTTGACAATGCCCGTTGGTAAAACCGCCTTTAAACTGTTTTTCTGGATCAAATAAGAATCCGGTAACTGAAAGACGCCGGCCGAAGGGCCCAGAGTCAGATAATAATTCGTGTTGCCCTTAGAAGGGGGTTGAGTTAAGCCCGCCGAGAAAGCCGCTTTGTTGATCGGATTGGGTAAAAACAGGGTTGAGACAAGTAAAACCACAGCCAAGCCCCCTAAATAAAGCAAGGGGTCCTTGCGAGATCCCAGAAATCGATGAATTGTTTTTCTCCCCAACCCTTTCAAATTGGAGATTTTACGAAAAAAAGATGGAATGATGCCGTCCATTTCGTGTAAGAACAGGATATCATGATAAAGTCAGCCGGTCAAGGGCTAAATCAAAGTCTGTCGCCCCAGAAAAGATTGGGGCAGAATTTCCTTTGGCAGAGAGGCCTCCTGAATAAAATCGTGACCGCCGCTGACTTAAGCGATCGGGACTTAGTTTTAGAGATCGGCCCGGGCCTGGGCAGTCTGACGCAGGCGCTGGCCCAAAAGGCGAAGCGGGTGGTCGCCATAGAAAAGGATGGGCGACTCATCCCGATCCTTTCGGAGACTCTACGGGACCTGGGCAATGTTGAGATTATTCTTGGCGATGCCCTCAAGTTAAACTGGCCGCCTTCAATGCCCAGGGGTCAAAGATACAAGCTCGTCGCCAATCTACCTTACTATATTACCCAACCAATCATCCGGCGGTTCCTCGAAGCCGAAAATCCGCCCGAACTGATGGTCTTACTGCTGCAGAAGGAGGTGGCTCAGAGAATCTGCGCCCAACCGCCGAAAATGAGTCTTTTGGCCGTCTCTGTCCAACTCTACGCTGATGTTAAAATCATCGATTATGTCTCAAAAAAGGCTTTTTGGCCCAAGCCAAAAGTCGACGGCGCCATAATAAAGCTAAAAACGCAAAGCGTAAAGCGTAAAGTTAATGAAAAACTATTTTTTGAAATTGTCAGGGCGGGGTTCTCCCAGCCGCGAAAACAACTATTGAACAATTTGAGTAAGAGTTTAAATCTCTCCCGGGAAGAAGTTCTTGTTTGGTTAAGTAAAAATAAAATCTCTCCCCAGCGACGCCCCGCTGA
>MHTO01000003.1 GCA_001823105.1 Candidatus Wildermuthbacteria bacterium GWA2_46_15
ATGCTCCGGGGCGGATTTAGTTATCTGACTTCGGCGGCCAATCCCGAAGGCTTGAGAGACAGCCGAGACCAGCTGATCTCGGCCGTTATCGGAACAATCCTCTTGCTCTCTTCTTACATTATCCTTACTACCCTTAACCCAACCCTAACGGTTCTCAAGATGCCCGGCGCCAGAATCGCCAAAGAAATCCACGTCTGGAGCGATCCGAACCGGGAAGGAAATGACATGGGGCTCAAGGTGAGCAATCCGGACCTAGCCGCGACTCTCGGATCGAACGGCGCGCAATATCTAGAATTCATCTCGACTAATCCAGACGAAGTTGACGTCAGCGCCTATCCGGGCGTTAATTACGGTGGCTCGCCGATCAGGGTCACCGCCCCGGGCAATCTGGCTTTGGCTAAATCCATTTCTCTGGCCTGGAAAATCCCGGGAGTTTACCTTTATTCCGGAACGAGTCTGGGCGGAGAACCACGGCTTTATCTTTTTAGTCAAGCGGCTTTGACTGATTTCAACGACAGGGCCCAATCAGTCAGACTACTTAATCAAGGAAGCAATCAATTTGCCGCGGTTTTGCACAAAGACCAAAATTTCCAAGGCGAGTGCGCCGTCATCTTCAACGATCAAAACAGCTTGGCCAATGAGGACGCCACCGGCGGGGGAGTCGTCGGCAATAACCAAACCTCTTCGATTACTGTTTTCCGGCCGGATTTAACTCGGGTGTGGCCGGGCGGAAGAGACGGCGTCACTCTTTGGGGTAAAGATTCCTCTCGGAATAGAGCCGGGACACAAGCCGCCAACATTGGAATAACGAGCTTCCCCATAGGAGGAGTTGAAGAGGATTCGGTTAGCGAGGTCGAAATTGTCGGTAACTATATGGCCGTCCTTTTTGAGCACGAAAACTTCCGGGGTAAGTGCGCCGTCTTTACCAAGAGCGACGACAACCTCGCCGATGACCCGATCGGCAAATGTGGGTTCTCTTCCTATGGCGATTGTTTCTGTATCCCGGTCATTAATTGGTGCATCCCTTGCGAGGGTCCTTGTACTTCTTCTTTTATGGTCTTTCCGATCAAGCCGTTCTAATCTAGCCGGGGTTTAATGACCACTCTTCTCTCTGAGCCCTCGCCCCGGCTTTCCGTGACCACATCAGATCGATCCACCAGGGTCAGGTGGACGATCCGTCTCTCTTGAGCGGACATGGGCGAAAGCTCTTTTTCTATTTTTAAGAGGGAGACTTCATTGGCCGTCGTGTGAGCTAGTTCTTCGAGATAAATCGTTTTTTTCTGCTTGTAGCCGTTAATATCGAGGTCGAGAAAAAAGGGATCAACAATTTTCCTCCGGAGAACCAACCTCAATAGGTGTTGAATCTCGGCTAAAGTCTGTCCCTGCTCGCCAATCAATAACTGAGGCGACTCGGTCTCCAGATTGACCTTGAGAGTTTCTCCCTCAAGGTTGTCTTCTTTAATTTCAACTTCAATCGTCGCTTTCTGGAAGAACTCTTGGATGGTATTTTTAATTGTTTCTCGCTGTTCTCGGGAAAGCATTTTACTGGTATTTCTTAGTTAGAAAGTATTGCTGCCCGGCCGTTAAAAGCGAGGTGACTAACCAATAAAGACCCATGGCCGAAGGCAGTTTTAGGAGGATAAAAACGGTCAAAACCGGCAAAAGAAATATTGTTTGTTTCTGAACCATCCTAGTGATCTGATATTTTGGATCGCTTTTGTCTACCGGTCCGGGGTTGAGGGGCACGACCAGAGATTGCACCAATTGGCTCAGCCCGGCTAAGATTGCCATCAAAAGGTTAGGCTGGGAAAGATCGACCATCCCCAAAAAGTGAGGACTGATCACGTCGGGCCGGACAATAAAACTATAAAGATGGTTCCCCTGACTCCAGAGCCCACTAAGAAAAAGTTGGTAAAGAGCGATTAAAATCGGGAATTGGATCAGAAGGGGAACGAAGCCGCTCAGAGGGTTAACTCTTTCTTTCTTAAAAATCTCGGACATGGCCTTAGCTTGTTCTTCGGGGCGATCCTTAAATTGTTTCTGAACCTCTTTCAGCCGGGGCTGAATCTTGGCTAGGGCTTGCTGCAGCTTAAAGGCCCTAATATTCAAGGGCAGGGTCAAAAGTTTAATCACGGCCGTCAAGACAATAACGGCGATGCCCAGGTCGTGCCCGGGCAGTAAATTGTAAATAAGGATTAAGGCGTTGAAGAGCGGTTGGTAAAGGAAAATCTGGAAGAAATCGCCGATGAAACTAAAATTCATTTTAAGCTTGTTTGTTATTTTTTGCTAAACCGGCTTCTTCTAAGAGAAAAAAGGTCGTGGCCTCTGTTTCTTTTAAAGTGTTCTTCTCCAGGCCTCCCCGAGCAATAAAGATTATGTCCTGGCCGGGTTTAATCAGCGATAAATTCGCCCTCAGCGCCTCTCGGAGTTTTCTCTTGATGCGGTTACGCTGATTAGCCTTTTTAAAGGCCTTTTTGCTCACCAGTAAACCCAAGCGGCTAAACGGACAATCGTTACCAATGAATCTGAGGGACAGAAACCGACTGTTTTTGCTTTTACCGTTTTTCAAAACACGAGCAAAATCACTTTTATTCCTGAGGCGATTAGGGCTCGGTAACATAATTCTTAGAAGTTCTTAAACGGTTAATCTTTCTCTCTTTTTCCGGCGGCGGCGCGAAATCACTCTCCGACCGTTCCGAGTCCGGCTCCTTTTTAAAAAACCGTGGGTTCTTTTTCTCTTTCTCTTTTTGGGTTTATAGGTAATAGACATAACAACTAATTATTCTAATTTCTACAAAAGCTATTAATTAGTGTAGCAAGTTTTTTAAGACCGGACAATCTCGCAAGCTTTCCACTGCTTTTGCACGGTTTATCAACCAAAATCGTTGCTCCGCTTCGATTTTACGCTTTTTTACTTATGGTATAATCAATCGTACTCGCTATAAACACAATTAAAAAATCGTGACTAACGAAGAGCTTTGGCAAACAGTTCTGGCCCAAATCCAACTGGTCATTTCCCCGGCAAATTTCGCTACTTGGTTTAAGCAAACAGCCATCGTCTCGCAAAAAGACGGCGAGATGATTGTTTCTGTTCCTAATTCTTTCTCCAGAGAATGGTTAAAGAATAAATACCATAAACTGATCACTAAGATTATCAACGATCAAGACAATAGAATCAAGGAGATAAAATACACGATTGGATCAGTCGTTCAAACAACCCCGGAGAAAAAAACAAATCCAGCCGTTCCGACAACGGAACAACTGGACTTTCAGGAATTAAAGATAGACAAAGAGACGAACCTTAACCCCCGTTATCTTTTTGATAATTTCGTTGTCGGTTCTTTTAATGAATTGGCTCATGCCGCGGCGACCGCCGTCGCCAAAAACCCGGGAGAGACTTACAACCCTTTATTTATTTACGGGGGAGTCGGGCTGGGCAAAACTCATCTTTTACAGGCGGTCGGAAACGAGGTTTCTAGGAATTCCGATAGGAATTCTGACAAAAAGAGTATTAAATATCTGCCCGCCGAAAGATTCGTCTCAGAAATCGTTGGCGCCATTAGAAATCATCAAATCGAATCGTTAAAAACGAAGCTTCAAAAAACCGATATCTTAATTCTGGATGACGTCCAATTTCTGGCCGGCAAGGAAAAAACCCAGGAAGAATTTTTTCATCTTTTCAACGCTCTTTATGAGAAAAACAAACAAATCATCCTTTCTTCGGATCGTCCGCCCAAAGCCATCGCCTCCTTGGCCGAAAGGCTGCGCTCGCGCTTTGAGGGCGGCCTGATTGCCGATATTAGTTTTCCGGATCTGGAGACGCGCATGGCTATCTTGAAAACAAAAGCCGTAGAGAAAAACATAGAATTCAATGACGAGATTATAAACTATGTTGCTGCCAGTATTCAGAAAAACATCCGCGAGCTGGAAGGGGCTTTAAATCGACTGTCGACTCACCAAAAAATCTCTGGCCAGCCCCTCACCCTAGAAATCGCCAAGGAGTTACTGGGCAGCCTCGTCGCCGGTCCGCCAAAGATCTCTTCTCCCAAGAAAATTGTTCAAGTGGTGAGTGATTTTTATGACCTAAGAGAAAAGGAAGTTTTTGGCATCACGAGAAAGAAAGAGGTGGTGAAACCAAGGCAAATCATCATGTTTTTATTGAGAGAAGAACTGAAATATTCCTTTCCGGCCATCGGCAGAATGTTCCAGGGGAAAGACCACACAACCGCCATTCACGCTTTTAAAAAGATAAAAAAAGGCGTTGGAGAAAATGAAGACCTGGCCGAGGAAATTTCTTTAATCAAAAGGAAGCTTTATGGTCTTTAGATCAGACGTGAACCCAAAGGGAAAAACCAGTTAAGAAAGAGTGAAGAATTATGGGATTAAAAAATGATAATTTTAAAAACAGATTTTAAGGCGACAGATTCTCGACAGTTTAGTCCATCTTTCTGCTAACTTTTTACGACCTGGCCGTTGATCTCGTGATTAGAGAGTAATTGACAAAAGAAAAAGTCTTTCGCGTCGCTAACAATAACAACAATTAATTCATTTAATATATAATTACAATAACAATGAGAACAATTATTTTGAAGGAAAATTTCAAAGAAGGACTAGGAGCGGTCGGCCGCATCGCTCAAAAAAATCTTTCTTTACCGATTTTGAATTCTGTCTTATTGTCTTGCGAGAAAAATTTTATCTGCCTCAAAGCGACCGATCTGGAAATGGGGATGAAGTGGTGGATCCTGTCTAAGGTCGAAAAGGAAGGAAGAGTTGCTTGCTCTTTAAAAGTTTTGCAGTCTTTAATCGATTCTCTCCCCGCAGAAAAATTGTCTTTAAAGGCAGAGGAGAAAAAATTATTACTGGAAGCCGATGGTTTTCGGGCTCAGATCAATAGCCTGGACGCCGAAGAGTTTCCGATCATTCCCGAACCCGAAGGGGAAATTAGCTTTGTCATAAAAAATTCACAGTTTATTGAGGGATTGTCGCAGGTCGTAGAAATGACCGCTGTCTCCCTGATTAAGCCAGAAATTTCCGGCGTTCATTTTAACCTTAGTGGAAACCAATTTAAAATGGTGGCCACGGATAGCTTTCGTTTAGCCGAAAAGACCATATCTTTAGATAAAAAACTAGAGAAAGAGGCCTCTTTCATTCTTCCCCAAAGAGCCTGCCGGGAAATTATTAATGCCTTTGGAGAGAGAGAAGAAAATTTAAGATTTTACCTTTCTCCAAATCAAATCGTCCTCGAGTCGTTGATGGAAGAAACGCCTCATCCCCGGGTTCAGTTTTTCACTCGTTTGATTGAGGGAGAATATCCAAACTATCAAGAGATTATTCCTAAGGAATTTCGTTTTAAAGCGTTTCTCCAAAAGAATGAATTTCTGCAGCGCCTCAAGGCGGTGAGCTTGTTCAGCAACAAGATTAATGAAGTTAAAATTAAGATTAGTTCGGAGAGACAAGAAATCGAACTAGAAGGACAAAACCCGGAAGTTGGTCAATCAAGCAGCGTTTTTAGCGCCCGGATCGAAGGAGAAAAAGAAGCCATGGAAGTTTCTTTTAATTGGAGATTCCTCGTCGATGGCTTAAATCAAATCAGGGACAAGGAATTCGTCTTAGCCCTGAGTAAAGACGAGGGCCCGGCGGTCATGAAACCAAAAGAAGAGTCGGGTTATTTGTATCTATTGATGCCCCTCCGGATCTAGGGACTTCTGCGTCTCTAGAGATTTTTTCATTAACTCGTGAAAAATTGGGCCGGCGAAAACAATCCCCGGCTCTTTTCCCATTGGCGAATTATCATTGTTTCCCGTCCAAACCCCGATGACGATTGAGGGAGTGTAGCCAATTGTCCAGCCGTCACGGAAACTTTGCGTCGTTCCGGTTTTGACGGCCACGCGGTAGTTTTCAAAAAAGAGCAAGGATCTTGGTCCGAACATGGCGGCTCGAGCATCGTTGTCCGAGAGAATGTCATTAATTAGGGCCGTTACTTTTGTTTCCAGCACTCGCTTGGGAGTAATCTTATTTTCTTCGATAATCTCGCCTTTATCATCTTCGATTTTTAGAATGGGAGTCGGTTTTAACCAAAGTCCATTATTGGCAAAGGCGCCATAGGCCGAGACCATTTCTAATAACTTTGTTTCGTACCCGCCCAAGACAATCGATGGTCCGAAAGGCGGTTTCAGGGTGGTGATGCCCAAATCTCTGGCCGTCTGGATGCTGTCTTCCAGGCCCGCCAAATTTAAGAGAACTTTGATCGAGGGGATATTTAATGATTGAGCCAGGGCTTGCCGGAGGGTCACGACGCCACGGAAGAGGCCATCATAGTTTTGAGGGATATAATCCTTTCCTCCCCATTCACCAAAGTTTGTCTGTTCGTCAATAATCGTAGTTTTATCATCGAAACCCTTTTTAAAAGCGGTGGCATAGACAAGGGGCTTGAAAGATGAACCGGGCTGGCGAGGGGCCAAAGCGACATTGAACTGAGGCTCAAAAAGACAGTTTCTGCCCGACTGGCAATCCGGCGGATAAGAATCGCCGAAAAAATCTTTAGAGCCGACCAAGGCAAGGATTTCTCCGGTCTGGGGGCTAATGATAGTGACCGCCGCATTGTAGGAACGATAAGCCTGGTTTATCTTAGCCCTTTCTTCAACAATCTTTTCGGCGGATTCTTGAAGATCCCAGTCGAGAGTCGTATAAACCCTTAACCCTTTTTCTTTTAAGAAATCCTCTCCATATTTTTCTTCCAAAAGACCCTTGACCCAAAGGACAAAGTGAGGGGCCCGGATTTTTTGGCTAATTTTGGCGAACTTTAAGGCTTCATCCTTGGCCGCCTGTTCTTCTTCGGGGGTAATGAATTTTAAGTCGGCCATTCGGCGAAGAACATAATCTTTTCTCGCCAAGAGTTCGTCTTTATGGGGTCCGTAGGGAGAAAGACGGCCCGGAGCCTTAACTAAAGAGACAAGAATGGCTGCCTCAGCCAAAGACAGGTCCCGGGCGCTTTTTTGGAAATAACTTTTACTGGCTTCTTCGATGCCGTAAGCGTTTTGACCGAAAGGGATCTGGTTTAAGTAGAATTCCAAGATCTGGTCTTTGGAATAACGCCTTTCCAGTTCCAGGGTCAGAATTACTTCTCTGGTTTTTCTGACCCCGGTTTTCTCTCGGCCCAGATAGGAAGAGCGAACGAGTTGTTGAGAGATCGTTGAGGCGCCCTGAGAGGGAGCGAGAAATTTTAAATCAGCCAAAACCGCTCGAACAATCCCTTTTAGGCTGACTCCGTGATGACGATAGAAATCAGCATCTTCCGCGGCCAGAAGACCGTCTTTTAAATACTTTGAAATCTGATCCAGAGGAACAACGGTTCTTTTTTCCTCGCCATAGATTTCATAAAGAAGAGTTTTACCGTCTCGGGCGTAAATCTTGGTTGATTGGGTAACTTCCTTTTCATTAAAGTCTTCGGGCCGAGGCAGGTCTTTGGCATAACTGATGACCAAAAATAGGGCGGCGGCAAAAAGAGTTAAGAAGCAAAAGCCAAAAAGTTTTAGAGATAGTAAAAACAGCTCTCTTTTTCTGGTTTTCTGGTAGACTCGACGATAGAATTTTCTTTCCGCCATAAATCTATTTTACCAATATAATTCAAAATGTTCAAAATCTCCGGTACGGCAGGTGAAAGAAAAACCCCGCGCGGGCGGGGTTTTGCATTTCTAGGTAGGCTTACTTACTCGAGCTCATCTTCTGAGTCGTCGTCAGGATCCTCTTCTTTGACCGCTCCGTCTCCCTCTTCGGTGTCGGATTCTTCCGGCTCCTCCGTCCCTTCTCCCCATTCGCTCTGACTACTCAAGAGCAGTGAAACTTCTTTGTCCAATGACATAGTAATTTATGTCGGCGAATAGATGCTTAAGCCTTTAATCGACCTTTCTTATCTTTGTAAAACAGTATCTAACAGCGAGTACGATATATAAGCAGAGCTTAATATAAGCAGAGCTTAATATAAGCAGAGCTTAATATAAGCAGAGCTTAGCCTCGCTAGAGCGAGGTCGGGCGGCGTACCGCCCGCTATAGCAATTTTAATTTCTTAAGAGATCTTGTCAATACCTGCGAGGCTTGGTCAACGAGAAAACTCCACAAAGAGCCACACCCAGGGCGTCGGTTACATCGTCTGGCCGGGGAATGCTTTTTAGCCCGAGTATCTCGACGATTCTTCTCTGAACTTCTTCTTTTTCGGCGCGACCATAATTAGCGACCCGAGCTTTTACTTGGATCGGAGTGAACTCGATTATGGATATTTTTCTCCTGGCGGCACCGAGGATGATGACGCCCGAGGCCCGGCTGACAGGAATGAGAGTTTTCTGATTTCTAAAAAAGAAGACGCTTTCAATGGCAATCAATCCCGGTTGGTACTTTTTGACCAAGGCATCAAACTCTTTGGCGATTTTTTCCAATCGTTGAGGAAAAGGATTGTCCGGAGTTGTTTCGATCAGCCCATAGGCCAGACAACTCACCCTTAGCCTTTTTGGTAGGCCGAGCGCTTCTAGAACTCCGTAGCCAATCGTGGCCGTGCCGGGATCGATGCCAAGAACAATCATGATCAGTCTTTGAGATTAGAATAGACGTCTTGAACGTCGCTATTTTCATCGAGGGCGTCAAAAAGCTTTTCGGCCCGATGCCTGTCAGTTTCAGCAATCGACACTTCGTCTTTAGCGACCCAGTCAGCTGAGGCAGAATCGATCTTCGCCCCATCTTTTTCTAAAGCCGCCTTAGTCGCCTGAAGGCTATCAACCGGGACATAGATTTCGAGAAGATCCTGGCGCCAGACAAGGTCTTGGGCTCCGGCTTCAATAGCCTTGAGTTCTAGGGTTTCTTTGTTCTTCCTGTCGTCGCTCTGATTCTCAGGGACCAGGGCAATCACTCCTTTTCTCTCAAACAGCCAGCGAACCGAGCCTTCCTGGGCGAGTTTGCCATTGTCTTGGGAAAGAATCTGTTTTATTTCTCCCAGGGTCCGGTTTTTATTGTCGGTGATACCTTCAATTATCAGGGCGATGCCGCCGGGACCGTAAGCCTCAAATAAAAATTCGTTTAATTCTTTGCCTTCCAAGCCACCGCTGGCTTGTTTGATGGCCCTTTCGATGTTGTCATTAGGTGTATTGAAAGAGCGCGCCCTTTCAATGGCCACCTTTAATTTATAGTTGGTTTCGACGTTGGGACCGCCTTCTCTAACGGCAACGGTGATCAATTTAACCACTTTAGAAAAAATCTGTCCTCTTTTTTGGTCGGTGACGGCTTTCTGATGGGCGATGGTTTTCGCGTGACTGTGACCGGACATGATTTAGGCCTTACTTTTATCTACTACTACTTTTAACACTAAAATAGCTATTCCCGAAAGGGCGGCGATCAAAAGGGCCAACCCGAGAACATCTAGAGAAGAAAAGCTCCCACTCTTAATTTCCCGAACGTTGCTTTGCGAAGCCGCTGCCAAAACAGGATCTTCTGGCCGATTCTCTTCTGGCCGGATTCTTTCCGGATTTTCCGTGTTCACGATGGCGCTTTCGGGCTTCTGCCCCTGGCTTTCGGCCGGGACCAGTACTTTGTTTTTCTCGCCCGGACTGCCTTCGACGGCGGAGCTGGTTGACCACGAATCCTCTCTGGCCAAGGTTCGTTTGGTTGAGTTATCGCCGCCCGGCCAGCCGTTCTCGCCTCGGATCTCATCAACTAAGTCGCCTTTTTCGTCGAGGAGGCGCAGGTTTTCGCCGCTGTTTTCCAGGGCGCCGGTATAAATTTGTTGAGCGACGACGCCCGGGACAGAGTCATCCCGGGTGCGTTCTAGAAGGTAAAAGCCATTCGGGATAATCTTTCCCGTTAAGCCAACATTGGGAATACCGTCTTCGGCAACTATTCTCCAGCCCTCTAGATCGATCGTGGCGTCACTGTTATTATAGAGTTCGACCCATTCTTTGTTGGCCGAGGCTATTGTTCCCATCCAGGCGATCTCGCTGAAAATGACGTCGGCCGGCTGAGAGCCAAAACTACGGAGAGGAGAGAATAACAAGAGGAAAAGAACGACCGAGAACAAGGTATTGACAAAAAGTTGATTGTTTGTTATAATCATTGGAGTATATCGGGCAAGCTTGCCCGCATAATCATGACGGCATAAAAACCTTTTCAGGTGGGGGCACCCTTCCGGGGAGAATTTTTCATGAAGGAGATCCCGGTATTTTTACTAGAATCTTCCTCGGGAAAATTTGAGACTCGTGACTGGCGTCCGGGTATGCCCCTGCCTGAGGGGGTTTTTGTTTTGGAGGCTACGAGGCCGGGTCTCATCAACGAGACCCGGCCTCATTCTTGACCCACGACCCTTTCTAACTCTTCAATTGTCGTCAGGCCCTCGAGAACTCTGATTAAACCATCTTGGTACAGGGTGATCATGCCCTTTTCAATGGCTTTTTCTTTGAGGTCGCTGGTCGCAGGTTCCTTTAAGATGAATCTTTCCATTTCCTCATCAACCAAGAAAGCTTCGAAAACGCCCAATCTGCCCCGATAGCCGGTAAAGTTGCAATCCTCGCAGCCATTGGCAAAAGGAATTTTTGAGTCCTTAGAAAGAGGGGGGATTTTCACATTTTGAGGCAATTTATTTAAACGGCGTCCCATCTTTTCCAGAAGATCAGTGGCAATAGGTTTTAATTCAACGCATTTCTGACAAACTTTTCTAATTAGTCTTTGGGCGACGGCCGAATTAATGGCGGCCGCGACCGAAGGCGGATTTGTCCCCAGATCAATTAATCTGGCGATGGTGCCGGCGGCGTCATTGGCGTGCAGGGTAGAAAAGACCAGGTGGCCGGTGAGGGCGGCTTGCAGAGCAATCTCCGCTGTTTCCAGGTCTCTAATTTCTCCCACCAATATTACATCCGGATCTTGCCGAACAATGGCTCTTAACCCAGAGGCAAAATCATAGCCCTTGGCCGGATTGGTCTGTGTTTGAGAAATGCCCTCGAGTCGATATTCGATCGGGTCCTCAATGGTAATAATTTTAATTTCTGAACTTTGAACTTCTTTTAAAAAAGCGTAGAGGGTGGTGGTTTTGCCCGAGCCAGTGGGGCCGGTGACAATGATCATCCCATTGGGTTTGGTAATTTCTTGATGAAAAATCTCCAAAAGATCGGCTCTGAGGCCAAGTTGTTTTAGACTGATTAGGTCTTCTGAATTAAGGACTCTCAGGACAACCGATTCGCCGTATTCGGCAGGGAGGGTTGAAGATCGCACCTCGATACTTTTCTGATTATCAACAACAGAAAACCGACCATCTTGGGGCCGGTCACTAATATTCAGCTTAATACCCGAAACCAATTTTAAACGAGAGAGTAAGGGGCGATAATCTTCGCGAGAAATATTGATCAAGTCCTGCAGAACTCCGTCAATTCTTAGCCGGATCTTGACCCGATCTTCTTCTGTCTCGAAGTGAATATCAGAAGAGCTGAGATCAACCGCGCCGATGAAAATGGCCTCTAAGAGCTCGCTGATATTTTGGCCAGAAATCTGAGAAATTATCTTAGCAAAACCAGGAATGTTTTTAATTTTCTCCGGGTAGCCGAGTCGAGAAACCTGGACTTCTCCGCTCACTTTCCTGGGATTAGGAGTGGTGAAGTTAATCACAATAGTTTAAAATTAAGCTAGAAGATATTTCCACACTATATCGATTTGTTTAAATAGTCAATCTGACGAACTAACCATGGAAGATAAAAAACCGCTTTTGATCGTGATTGACGCTCATTCCATTATTCACCGGGCCTTTCACGCTTTGCCTCCATTGACCACCAAAGACGGTCGAGCCGTCGGCGCCGTTTATGGATTTTTCTCGATCTTTTTTAAAACACTCCGGGAGTTAAGGCCGAATTTCGTGGCCATCGCCTTTGATTTGGCCGCTCCCACTTTCCGTCACGAAGCCTTTTCGGGCTATAAGGCAAAACGGAAAAAGGCCCCCGAGGAATTTTACCAACAACTGCCTTTAATCAAGGAAATTCTGAGAGTTTTAAAGATAAAGGTTTTTGAAAAAGGAGGCTTCGAGGCCGATGACCTCATCGGCACCATTGCAGTCCGGGCCGAGAAAGATTTGGTTTTTCCCAATCTGGAGACAATCATTCTGAGCAGCGACGCCGATGTTTTACAGCTGGTTGACGGAAGAACCATGGCCCTGATTTTAAAAAAAGGAGTGAGCCAGACAATTCTTTATGACGAAAAAGGGGTTAGAGAAAAATACTTGGGCCTTAGCCCCCGGCAACTGATCGATTTTAAGGCTCTCCGAGGCGACCCGTCAGATAATATCCCCGGAGTTTTTGGGATTGGAGAAAAGACAGCCACGGAATTGCTCAAGCAATTTCAGAGTCTGGAAAATGTCTATTTGGCGATTGAACAAAACAAAGACAGAGCTTCTCTGAGGGAATCGCTTTATAGCAAACTGGTCCAGCAGAAAGATCAGGCTTTTCTGAGCAAAAAGTTAGCCGAGATTCGGCGAGATGTTGACATCGATTTTGACCTAGGGTCGTGTCGCTGGGGAGAGTACGATCGGAAGGCGGTAACCGAGGTTTTGAAAAACCTGCAATTTTTTAGCCTGTTGAATAAATTACCCGACGATCCAACCGATTGAGTTTACTCTTTAAACGGGGTAAAATGAAATATGCGAACGAAACATCTTTCGATCTATAACATTGTTTTAGCGGTGTTTGCGTGGACCTTGTTGGTCGGAGCGATCCTGGTCTATTTTTCCCTGAGTCAGCAGCGTCAGGATCTGTATCGATCCGCCGTGGAAGAAAAGGTCAAACTGGCCGAGACGATTAAAGAGACGGTCGCTTCTCCCTCTTGGCTTTACCAGATTTCTCTTTTAAGAGACCTGGAAAGGGGTTTAATTGCCGGTTTGTCTAAGTTTAAGGATGTCCGTTTCATTCGGGTTGTTAAAATCAGCGGCGAGATTTATCAAAGCTCTTTGGCCGGAGAGATAGGCAAGAAAATCAAAGAGCCGGGCGTGGTCGAGGTGGCTCAATCGGGCAAACCCTTGATCAGAGACGATGTTTTCCAAAACGAAGAGATAAAGCTTCTCATCTATCCGGGCTATGAAGACCGGACCATCTGGATCGGATTCTCTTTGAAAGACACCGAGGTTTTGATTCAGAAGCTTCTGCTGCGTTACTTTTTCATGGCTCTGGCGGCCTTACTGCTTCTGGGCTTGGCCCTTTTTGTTATCTTGCGGAGCGTGGTTGATCCGATTCGGAAGATTACGGCTAGTTGCGAAGATGTTCGGCGAGGCAATCTTGATATTCAGGCTGAGGTTGGTTGGCAAACAGAGATCGGCGAGTTAGCGGAAACTTTTAATAAAATGATCGGAGATCTTAAGGCGTCGCGCAAAAGCCTGGAGGAGTCAAAAGAAGTTTTAGAGATTAGAGTCGTCGCCCGGACCAAAGAATTAGAAGATCTAGCCCAGAGCCTCGAGGGCCAGGTTAAGGTTCGGACCAGGGATCTGCGTGAAAAAATGGAACAGCTGGAAAGATTTAATAAGCTGGCCGTGGATCGGGAATTAAAGATGATCGAATTAAAAAAAGACATTAATGAGCTAAGGGCGCAATTAAATGAGTCAACTTCTAAACGAGACAGAAGTAAAAAGACTAATACAGCTTAAGGGCGAGGTGAGAGGGGTGGTTTTTAAGACCGATTTTGAATATATCTTAAACCGAGAAGGAGAGGATGGCTTAGAAAAGCTGGAAAACAAATTTCAGGAAATAGGCCACCCCATTAAGTATAGAGAAATGAAGGCCCTCGCTTTTTATCCTATCGGGCTAAGAGTTATTTCTCTTTTGGCGATCAAAGACATTTTTGGCTTTTCTGATGAAGAGATTAAAAAAATTGGAGAAGCGGCCCCCAAACTTTCATTAGTGATTAAGCTTTTTACGAAATACTTTCTTTCCATCACCCTGACCGCCCGGCAGGCGCCTTCAATGTGGGGAAAACACTATCGGGCCGGCAAGTTAGTGGTTGTCGAGATAAACGAGAAAGAAAAAAGAATTATTCTCAGCCTTGAAGATTTCAATCTTCATCCTCTTCTTTGTAAATATCTCGAAGGCTACTTTTCCACCGTTGTCAAAATGGCCGTGGGTAAACCGACTAATTCTCAGGAGATAAAATGCTCATTCAGCGGCGGCGAATCTCACGAATATCTAGTCAGTTGGTAATTACCAGTCACTTGGCAGCTAAACGACATGGCAACAAAAGAAGAAAACCAGCTTTCTCTGCTTCTGGACGACCTGACGGCTTTAGAGGAGTATATCCACGACCTTTTTAATTTTTCGCCGCTACCCATTTGTTTTATCAGTCCAGTGGGCGTAATTCTGGAAGTGAACCCAGCCCTGGAAAAGGCATCTGGTTTTAAGATGGACGAGATTGTGGGCGAGCCGTTGGAGAGAGTCTTTAAAAAAGAAGAAATCGGTCCCCTGGCCAGAGAAACCATCAAAGAAGGGTCTGTTGACGGCAAGGAATTAAGGTTTTTTCCCAAAGGAGGAGAAGAAGTTGCCGTTCAGGTTTTTACCAGAACTAGGAAGGACGAAAAAGGGGAGGTCGTCGGTTACTTCTTAAGCCTGTTCGACTTAACCGGAATCAAAAAAACTGAAGCCGAATTAAAGAGAGTTCAGACCGCTCTTTTAAACATCCTTGAAGATACCGAAGAAGCGCGCCGAAAAGCCGAAGAAGAAAAGGACAAAACTCAGGCGATCATCACGAATTTTACCGATGCCCTTTTCTTTTTTGATAAAGACCATCGCCTGGCGCTGATGAACCCTCAGGCAGAGATTTTTTTTAAAATAAAGAAAGAAAAAGTGATCGGAGAATCCATTAATAGGCTTTACGAGCTTCCCGAACTTCGCGCTTTAATTGAATTTTTGGGCGAAGGCATGAAAGAAGTTTCTCGAAAGGAGTTTCCTCTCACGGAGGACTTTATCCTTGAGGTTTCCGTGATTTCGATGAAACGCGATAGCGTTGATCTGGGAGACTTGGTTGTCCTTCACGACGTTAGCCGAGAAAAAACAATAGAAAGGCTCAAAACAGAATTCGTTTCTTTGTCGGCTCATCAGTTGAGGACGCCTCTCTCGGCGATCAAATGGAGCTTGATGATGATTTTAGATGGTGACTTAGGGGCGATTAACAAGGGTCAGAAGGATATTCTAGAGAAAACCTATTTGTCTAACGAAAGAATGATTGCCTTGATCAATGACCTTTTAAATCTGGCCCGGATTGAAGAAGGCAAATATGCTCTGAGTTTGGCCCCGGCCGATATTGTCAAAATTTGCCAATCGATTATTGATCTGAGCGAAGAACCATTCAAAAACAAGGGAATAAAGCTCCGCTTCAACAAACCGGCTAAAAAAACCATTCAAGTCTTGGTCGACGAAGAGAAGCTTAAGCTGGTCATCCAAAACCTGCTGGACAATGCTTTCAAATATACTTTCAAAAACGGTCGCGTCTCTTTGTCCTTAAAAGAAATCGATAAAGGGGTGCGAATCGAAGTTAAGGATACGGGAATTGGCATTGTTGAAAAAGAACAAAAAAGAGTTTTTTCTAAGTTCTTCCGGACAAACGAAGCGGTTCTGGTTGAGCCGGCCGGCAGCGGGCTCGGCCTCTATATGGCCAAGAATATTATTGAGGGTCACGGCGGAAAAATCGGCTTTATTTCAAAGGTGGACCAAGGAACAACTTTCTATTTCGTCTTACCGACCAAGTCTTGACGGGCAAGACTCAACCGGCTTTCCTTTGACGAGGTTCTTTGATACAATTAATTTATAATCACCATGAAGAAAATTCTCATCATTGAAGACGAAGAGATCATGCTTGATCTCATCCGACGAAAGATGACCAACGAGGGCTACGAGGTTATCGTGGCCAGAGACGGAGAAGAGGGACTGCGGCTGATTAAAGAGGGTCAACCAGACTTGATTTTACTTGATCTTATTATGCCCAAAAAAGATGGGTTTTCGGTTATGGCCGAGGTTCAGAAAAACGAGGCATTAAAAAAGATCCCCATCATTATTGTCTCTAATTCTGGACAGCCGGTGGAATTAAGCCAGGCCAGAAAGCTGGGAGCAAGAGATTGGTTGGTGAAAACCGAGTTCGACCCGCGAGAATTAGTCGAGAAGGTAAAAAATGTCCTCGCTGAGCTGGGCGAGTAAATTAGCGGAACAAATACATGCCACAGAAAATCTTAATTATTGAAGACGACCGATTTTTAAGGGAACTGATGTCTAAAAAACTGGTGGGCGAAGGTTATCAGATTTCTGAGGCCACCGATGGCGAAGAGGGAGTCCGGAGCGTCAAGTCGGAAAAGCCAGATCTGGTTTTGCTCGATCTAATTCTCCCCGGAATTGACGGTTTCGAAGTCCTTGCCAGGATAAAACAGGATCCGGAAATAGCTCAAACTCCGGTCATCGTTCTATCTAATCTGGGCCAGAAAGAAGATATTGAACGAGGCATAAAACTCGGGGCCGTTGACTATTTGATCAAAGCCCATTTTACCCCGGGCGAGATTGTCGAGAAGATTGCCAGCGTCTTTTCAAAAGAGGTTTAACATGATTCTTTTTCTCTACGGACAGGATAGTTTTCGGTCTCGAAAGAAACTGAAAGAAATTATTGAACAGCATCAAAAAGTCCGCCCCGGCGGACTTAATTTGTTTTATCACGACTTTCTCGAAGATAATTTTAGTGATTTTAGAAGCCAGATAGAAAACCAATCCATGTTCGTTGAGAAAAAACTGGTCGTGATTGAGAACGTTCTAGACAATCAGGATTTGAGTCAGAAGTTTTTAGAGTACCTTAAGGAAAAAGAGAAGCTTTTGCGCGATGACATCCTGATTTTTTTTGAGGTAAAGGAATTCAATTTAAACAACTCTCTTTTTACCTTCTTAAAAAAAATCGCTCAGACTCAGGAATTTAAACCGCTAGCTTTACCGGCTTTAAGGCTTTGGATCAGGCAAGAGGCTAAGGAGCAAGGAACGGAAATCGAGGATCCGGCCATTGATCAGTTGATCGCTTTTTTTAATAATGATCTTTGGAGTCTTTCCAGTGAAATTAAAAAGCTCGCCAGCCTTAAAGCTGATCGAAAGATTGAAATTTCAGACATTGGCCTTTTGTCAAGGGCCAAGATTGAAACCAATATTTTTAAGACCATCGATGCAGTGGCCTCGGGCGACAAAAAAAATGCCCTAAAATTGATTAATCAGCACCTCGAAGAGGGAGATTCGCCGACTTATCTTTTGGCGATGGTCAACTATCAATTCCGCAACCTTCTTTTGATTAAGGATTTGCTCGAGAAGAAAAATTCTCTGGACGTCATTTTAAAACTTACTCGGCTCAACCCCTTTGTCGCCCGAAAGGGCTATTTTCTTTCACAGAAATTTACCTTCAAAAAACTTAAAATAATCTACTCCCAAATTTTAGACACCGACTTTAAAATAAAAACGGGGAAGATCTCTCCCCGTCAGGGCCTAGAGCTGATGATTTCTGGCTTTTGAGCCAAAAGCTAGGCTTGTTTTTCTTCGGACCTTTTCACGAGATGACTGGCTCTCGATATCTTTCGGGAGGCCTTATTCTTTTTGATGACGCCGATTTTAGCCGCTTTATCTAAAGCCTGAGAGATCTGGGGCAGAAGATTCTTGGCTTCGGCGACCCTCTTCTGAGCCAAAAGCGACTCAATCGTTTTTTCGAGTTTCTTGATTTTGTTCTTAGCCAGCTGGTTTTGCTTTCTCCTTCTTTTGCTTTGGCGCCAAGCCTTTTTGGCCGATTCGGTTAGTGGCATATTCTTTCGCGGCGATTAAGATTTTTTATGGTATCAAGAAAAAGCATTTTTGGCAAGGTTCACAAAAAAGCCATAATGGGTTAGATTAAAAGATGATGATTCTTTATTTTATGAAGAGCATCGTTAAAAAACTTTTGCCTGGTTTTTTAATAAACTGGTATCATTTTGGTTTAGCTTTTTTAGCCGCTCTGGTCTATCGCTTCCCGGGCAAAAGAATCAAGGTCGTTGGCGTAACCGGCACCAACGGCAAATCCACCGTGGTTGAGATGCTTTCTCGCATTTTTGAAGAAGCCGGTTTTAAGGTCGCTTCTCTTTCCTCAATCAGGTTCAGAATTCTGGGCCGGGAAGAAGTCAACGACAAACGCATGACCATGCCTGGTCGCTTTTTCGTTCAACAGTTTTTGAGCCGGGCCGTTAAGACCGGCAGCCAATATCTGGTTTTGGAAGTCACTTCCGAGGGCATCAAACAGCATCGCCATCGTTTCATCGCCTTCGACGCTGTTGTCTTTACCAACTTGAGCCCGGAGCACATTGAAAGTCACGGCGGGTTCGAGAATTATCGCCGGGCCAAAGGGGAATTATTCAAGGCGACCTCAAAAATCCACGTCGTCAATTTGGACGATGAGAATAGCGAATTCTTTCTAAAATTTCCAGCTAAAGAAAAGTGGGGATACAGCATAAATTCAAAGCTCAAAACTCAAAGTTCAAAATTACGACCAGTGCTCCAAAATTTAATTGAAGCCGACAACGTCGAGATTCTCACCGATGGATCAAGGTTTGTCGTCAATGGTTTAGGATTCAGGTTAAAATTACGGGGGGAATTTAATATTTACAATGCTCTGGCCGCCATAGCCATGGCTCAATCCCAGGGGATTGGCCTAGACGTCTGCCAGAGAGCTCTGGGAAAGGTTGAGGGGTTGCCCGGCCGGCTGGAGAAGGTAATCGCCGATCCCTTCACGATTTTTGTTGATTACGCTTTTACCCCCAACGCTCTCCAGAAAGTGTATGAGACGCTTTCTGGGAATTCCAAACTGATTTGCGTTCTGGGTTCTTGCGGGGGAGGCAGGGACAAATGGAAGAGACCAGTCCTGGGAGGGATTGCCGCTAAATACTGTCAGGAAATTATCCTGACTAACGAAGATCCTTATGACGAAAATCCCCAAGAAATCATTGACCAGGTGGCTTCTGGCGCAGAAAGTATCCGCATAAATCAGCCGTATCAGCATCAATCAGCGGTTTGGAAAATTATCGATAGAAGAGAAGCAATCGCCAAAGCTTTAAACCTGGCAAAAGATGGCGATACAGTAATAATTACCGGCAAGGGTTGCGAACCTTCAATTTGCCTTGCGGGCGAGAAACAGATACCTTGGGACGATAGGCAGGTGATTAGAGAAGAATTTGCCAAAATTTATGCCCGGTAGTACAATGCGGAAAACAAATGAGGGTTAAAGAAATTTACAATTTAGCCGTCAAGATGGGCCGGGAGGCAGACTTTCGTCCGGTTGAACACATCGACAAACTGTTAAAATGGAGGAAAGAAAAGTTCGATAAGATGTCCTCCGAAGAAAAAACGGAGTTTGACCAGGAGTCTCTGGAGAATCCCTACTCCGATAGCCGAATTCTGCACTTGGCTGAAGATCGGGAGATAAAACGAGTCCTGGTCGGTATCGATATTGATCCCGCCGAAATTTTATTGGCCAAAGAATTAGGCAATATTGATTTAATTATCTCTCACCATCCTTTGGGCAAAGCTTTGGCCAGCCTGCACGAGGTGATGGAGTTGCAGTGCGACGTTCTCAGTCAATACGGCGTGCCCATTAATGTGGCCGAAGGCTTGATGCGGGAAAGAATTTCAGAAGTGGCTCGTCGGGTTGGTTCTGGCAATCACCAACAGGTTGTTGATACGGCCAAACTTTTAGGTTTTAACCTGATGTGTTCGCACACGATTGCCGATAACCTGGCCGCTCGCTATTTAAAAGAAAAGATTGAGAAAGCCGATCCAGAGAGAATCAGCGATTTAATGAAGCTTTTGCGGGAAATCAAGGAATATCAGATAGCGGCCAAGCTTTGTGCCGGGCCCAAGATTTTCGTTGGCCAATCCGACAATCGTTGCGGCAAAATCGCCTTAACGGAGATCACCGGCGGCACCGAAGGCTCGCCCAAACTCTACGAAAAAATGGCCATCGCCGGCCTCGGCACCGTTGTCGGCATGCACATGTCCGAGGAGGGCAAGAAAGAGGCAGAAAGCGCTAACCTGAACGTCGTCATTGCCGGTCACATGTCGTCTGATTCATTGGGGATGAATCTTTTTCTGG
>MHTO01000004.1:0-36508 GCA_001823105.1 Candidatus Wildermuthbacteria bacterium GWA2_46_15
GAGAGTAAACTAATTTGGTTGAAGTCTCTTGTTGTTGCATATTGTTGCAGGGCGTAACCTGAGTAGCGCAGTCGCCCATAAGAGCAGGGACTTTGGATTAGATGCAGCATGACTTCTCTTGAGAGCATCACGAACAATACTTCCCATGGATTCCATGGTGTTATTTGTAGAAGGGAGGCCAAGATCAGGATGTGTTTCAAATGCTCGATAATAGTCAATGCAGTAGAGGAACTCAAGGACAACAAGGCGCATTCTCCTTGTCCCACAAGAGGTCTCAGTTAGATGCCTCAACCGATCCAGGACATCTTTGAGGGCAAGACCATCGGGCAGGATTAATGCTTTTCTTATCAATAAATATATTTCTTCCCGAACTTTCCCACCCTTGAGCTTACGGTGCAATCCCCTGCGATGAAATTGGAGCTTGTATATCATATGAAACTGACACAGCTGGAGCACCCAATTGCGCCGCCTTGCTATTAGTTGCATACCTCGAAGATTATCGGAGACGAGGCCGCAAATGCGCTGGTATGCATGAGTAGGAATCGCTGCAAATACTTGTTCCCAGCGTTTAGCGCCTTCCATGCCGGAGATTAACAATGGGTCAAGAAAAACTGCTTCCTTTCTGTGACATGATTTGAGCGCAGTAAGGTATAAAACCCAGACTTTTCCTGAAAACTTAAAACGCATCCCGTCTGCCAGCAAAATGAGAGGCCCCTGCGGGATTTGATGAACGGGCTTTTGTTTAACAAAGCGTTGGAGTGTTTGCCGGAATCGATATCTAAAAGCCGGGAGCGACAATGTTGGGCGACGTTCAAGCAATTGGCAAAGGGTAAACCGGCGCAATAGCACCTTGTGTAGCACCTCTACGTGAATTCTAGTCTGAGGCCGACCACGCTTTTTGACGCGAATTCGCCAGGTCTGGTGACACTGAGTGCACTGGCGGCGACGTTGACCAAATCTTCTAACGGTGGCACCACAACATGGAGATTTCGCATGTAGAGTAATCATACATGCGAATTATCCTATATAGAGAGGGGGTAGCTCGACGAAATATTAGTGGTTTGACAGGCAGCTTATCAACCGAATTTCTTTACCCAACCCCATTTTGCGACCTTAAAACATTTGTCCCCTCTTCCTTAGTCAATTGCAGCATGAAGTCCGGAGGGAATCTTTTTCGATTTCTTTTTACCTGTTCATTCAGGCGCTTAGCTTCAATGCCATAAAGCAGTGCCAAGTCACGATCCAGCATAACCTTGTGCCCACGGATTAACAATATCTTAGACTCCAGAACTTCATGCGGAATAATTTATTTAGACATAATCCCCCCCTTGCCGCATAAATAGCATAGCAGACCAACCCGACAAGGGCGTGTCGAGGTGATTTAGGGATTTTGTGAATTAAAACGGCCGCCGACTTAGCCCCGGAAGATTCCTGTCGGGTCTTTGTCCACTTCCCGCAGGGAGGGCGGCAGTGCTTTGGCGGGTCTGGCCTCAGCGTAAAGAAACCAGCGGCCGTTCCCGGCCCGGCAGTAAAGCGTCCAAAGCCCGGCGGCCATTAAGATATCCGCGAGAGAATATAGAGAAGCCTTGGGCAATCGGACACACCCTTGTCCTACCCGGGGTGTAAGATATCTTTATAGAAACGGAGGCACCATGAAAAACAAAAAGACATTCAGCAGCAACCAACAATATCTTTCGGCGTTCTTTACCTTGGTAGGGATGAAGAAGAGAGGCCCATGGGAAGAGCCCAGTGATCGCCCTGTCCCACCCAGACAAGGCCCCCTCAAACCTCTCGAACTGCCGGATAACCAGCTTCTTATAGAGGACTTTCAGTTAAAAGTTAAGCGCACGCTCAAGGCTGGCGTTGACCTGCCGCTTGAGCGGCTTGGCAAGAAGCACAAGCTTTCATTTCCGGAAAAGGCCGTACTGGCCTATTTCGCCGGCACTGAGCTTTACCGCGCTCATGTGGAACTTGGCGGCATGATAGCCACCTTTGAATGCAAAAGCGTCGCGCCCGCTTTTGAAACAGCACAATTAATATGCCCCGGCTCAACGCTTATAAAGAAAAAACTTGTAATGACCGGCCTGCGCGATTTTCCCGGCCGCTTCTGCCCCGACGAAGCTTCGCTCGCCGGGAAGATCTTCACCCTTATAACCGGCCTTGAACTTAAGAAGGAACCTAAACCCAAGCGCCAGGCGCCGGTACAAAGCGCCAGCGCCCCTGCGGTAATTTATGAAAAGCTGGGCGAATATGTGGTTGGGCAGGAGGACGCCAAAAGAGCCATCTCTGCGGGAGTTTACCTTCACCTGAAACGCACCAAGCTAAACGCGCACCGGCCCAAGGGACAGAAGCTAGCGAAAAGCAATATCCTTATCATAGGCCCTACCGGGAGCGGCAAGACCCATATCTGCCGCACCCTCGCGGACGCGCTTAACCTGCCTTTCCACATAGCCGACGCCACCCAGTACACCGAAACCGGCTTCGTAGGCCGCACAGTAGAGGAGATGCTGCTGGACCTGCACAAAGGGAAAGACCTTGCCCCGTCCGCGCACGGCATAATCTACATTGACGAGATAGATAAGATAGCGGCCCAAAATATCGGCAAAGGGCACTCCGGCAACCGCGACGTAAGCGGCAAAAGCGTGCAGGAGGAACTGCTGAAGATCCTGGAGGGCGGAGAAATTACCTGCGAAAGGCAGCGCGGTCACGAGATGCAGAAAACCATAGACGCCAGCAACGTCTTTTTTATGGCTGGCGGCGCCTTCCAGGGACTGGAGGAAATAATAGCCCAGCGCCTAAAGAAAAAAGCAATCGGCTTCCGCGGCACCTCCGGAGAAACCCCCATCGAAACCGGCGCTCTGCTGAAGCAGGTGCTGCCGGAAGATCTCATAGCCTACGGCTTCATGCCGGAATTTATCGGGCGCTTCCCGGTAATAGCGGTGCTTGACCGCCTTACGAAGGTAGACCTTGTAAACATAATAACCGGCACCAAAAACTCCATCCTCAACCAATACCGCGCGGTGATAGAGGAAACCGGCATGCCGGTGGAGATTCCGGAGGATATGCCCGAGCGGGTGGCCGAGGCCGCCCTAAAGCGCGACCTGGGCGCCCGGGCCATAAAGGGAATAATGGAGAAATGGCTAATGGAGGAAATCTTCCGGCGAACCGGGGCCAGCCCGGCGCATCTCCCCCCCGCGGAAGAGGCCAGGAAAAAACTTTCTTCCGCCGGGGGCTGAGGTGTCGGACACTACAGTTCACATGCAAACCACTACAGGGGTCCCCGTACACGCGCGTATGGTAGCCTTAATTATAGATAACCGCGTTCGCTTACGCAAAGACCTTATGTCGGACAGGCTCCTAGAGTGAATAAGTCCGTCCAAAAGTGTATTCATCCGGGACACTTATGTTATTAATATCCCTGTTATACTCTACTGGAACTATGTAAGGACCTTCTTCACTTGGATTCTGTACATCAACTAACAGGTTTTTCTCTTCAGAAACCACAATATTGAACGCGTGATTATCAAATGAAGGGGGGCCTCCGTCAACATCTCCAACGACATAGAACGACTTCCTTTTAGACAATGGATGATTCTTTATTCTTTTAAAATAATCCATTGCAATCTGAAACAATGCTGATTTCTCCACGCAATCCCCCTGGCCAGATTTTAAGGCCTCTGAAAAATAAATATAACTATTGGGATCCTGATAACAGTTCTCTCCAAATATCTGTCGCACCGATTTATAAATATCCTCCAAGGTCTCTGACTTCTTTAATGAAGTAAACTCTTGCGAATTCAAAACATTCTCTAAATCCACAATATACCCACCAACATGGTTTTTTTTAGTCTGATTCCTTCTTTTAATTCATTGAACGTCTGCGCATCATCTGCTTCCATGAGCTCTTCAAGAATGATTTCAAGTTCGTTTGGTTCGTACATTTTTGATATCCATTAAGGAGATTAACCTTTAGACTTCGCACCTACCGAGCCAGAGTTACAGAGCAATATATACAGAAAAGCTTAATAGACCGTTCAACATCAAACTAAACAACATCTTCATCTGCCTCATCAACCACTTCCAGTGATGCAGCTCCTTGGTCGCCCACTGTTTTCCAACGATTATTGATCCAGCGTACAAAGTCAGCTCTTCGCGCATCAAATTCCTTACGTGTCCAGTCTGCGAATTTGGAGATTTCACGCTCCTGCCTTATGTCAGAGTTACTATAACTAGGGCTCTGTCCAGGCTTCCCTTTTTTACGAGAAAACTCAAAATTACTGTAGCTGGAGTTGTCATGTGTAAGGACAAGGTTCCCTATGTCATGTATGCAAGTAGTAAAATCGCTTGTAGTCCATACTTCTTTCCAAAGGGAATCCTCTTTCGGAGTCTGCGGGAGAATGTGCTCAAAAGTTGAGTCGCTCAAATCTTCCCATTTTAGGTGAGGTTGTATGTCTTTACCTTTTGTCGATAAGAGATAGAGTTCATATTCAAACAGGGTATACCTCAGCCGGTGGCGAGTTGCATACCAGTTATCCGGCTTTGCATTTCCACTGATGAACGACTCCTCTGTCGCGTAGGTGCGCGTCAGTTTATGTACATCACCAGTCACGTCTTTTAACGTTCTGGCTTGAGTGAAGACTTCGTTACTCCACGGATAAAACTTTGACTTACCGACATCCCCCCTCCGCCCTTTGTAGAGAAAAACTCGATATGCAAAGCACTCCAGTGCCTTTAAGTGCGCAATGTAATCATTTTCAGAGATATTTCTATTCTCCCGATGTTTCCTGGCAGCCACCATTAATGGCAGAAAATTGGCAATATTATTGGTGTGGCGGATTTTAGTAAGCCATAGCAACTCGTCCGCTGAAATTTTATTTTTTTCAGTTGGGTTAATGATGTTGGCATAATGTCTGGAGATATCTGCTAATCCATCGGCAAAATCAGTTATAAACTTCCGAGTTTCTGCCTGGGTTCGCTTCTCTGTAAAATTTCGCAAGGGAATATATGCGTCACCCTTAAACCCGTCATACCCGATCCAGCTCTTCGGAGCGGAGTTGCAATACAGCGTCCACGCAATTCTCAAACACTGACCATCGTCTCCTGCACATTCACCAAGATTCGTGTAGACATCCTTCCAATTCTTATTTATGAGAGCAGTCATTGTACTTCGCTCCGAAAGGTTGGTCTCGTTACGGGAAACCCAGTGCATAAGATAATTCTTAAGCAGTTCCAGCACAGACAGGCCCTTACCCCGCGAATTCATCAGTTCGAATGTCATGCCAATTTCACACTCATCATCAATCTCATAAAACGTAAAATGGAGTTTTCGGGTAATAGCATCTAAAAGATCTTTGAGATAGGCAACTCCTTTGTTTTCAAGCTTTTGCATTGTTTCACGCTTTTGTAGTGTTTCAAGCTTTTCTAATTTATCGCTGATGTGTTGTTGGAACCTGTTGTACGCGGCGATTAGGCGCTTTTCATGTGGAGACCGCGCTGACGTGTTTGTCCTGCCGGTTTTCAGCAGATCATAAAAAATATTGCCGGTATCATTGTTCAGTGTAAGTTTGCAGATTGCTCCCGTGTAAAGGAAATCAGAAATATCATGTTCATAGGCGGTTTCCCCTTTCCTTTGAAGAGCCCGGATGATTACTGATAGATAGAGGCATGAGGTTGTCAGTCGCTGCTGGCCATCCACCACATCCACCACTTTCATTTGCCTTGTCCCATAGTCTGCAACCTTGGCATTACGTCCGGCGTAGACAACTACGGTGCCGGTGTAGTGGCTTGTTACCGTTACCTTATCCTCCACTAGGGCATCAATGTCCTGAATAAAGTCTTTCCATTGCTTTTCTTCCCACGCATAACCACGTTGGTAGTCAGGAATCTGATAAAGATATTCGCTAAAAAGACTGGTTAGTGTTTTATTGTTCATATAACATTATTTCTTTCGTTAACAATTTTCATATTAACTCCTGCTTTAGTGCATTAGCCTTTATGTGGCTTTCATTATTGTCCAATATTGTAAAGACCTCGATACCAGGTTGCCTATTTTTCAAGCTGGGCAGTGCCTTGCGCCTCGGCTGCCTCAGACAGGTCAACTAAGGTGAAGACTGTAAAACTGAAACCGAGATTGACTCTCTTTGCGACTAAAATGGCCCACCCTACCAAATGAACCACTAGCAAGGCAAAAATGGCTTGCAACTTTACAGCCCTGAGCCTGGCCTTAAATATTACTTATCTTCGTCAATATCCGGTTGATCTACTGGTTCATCCCCCTAGGGCATCTTCTTTTCCAAGTCCTTCCATGAGTTAATCACAATAGAATGAATCGGTTGCCCTATAGTTCTAAAGCCTTTTGACTGTAGCAATTAGATTTTTAAATCTTTTTATACTGTTTTCGAGTACAACAACACACGCCTCTGCTCCGCTTTTCTTATACCGCTCAGATGTTTGCTCCAGTTGCTGCAGAATGCTAAGCAAATTGGCTGCCAGGGTAATCCGATCCCCTGGATTCATTGTTAGAGTATAGTTCTGTATTTCTCTAACAACTACATTAATATTGCCGCATGCCGTACCAAACTCGGTTTCGGTGCCGTTGAAATGGCTTAAGGCTATAATATCGCCATCCAACTGTTTGAGTTTGGATATAGCGCTGTCATTTGCGAACTTCTCTGTTCGTAAGGCGTCCTGTTGTTTCGCTTCACAAATACGCCTTTCTCTTTCTCGACTCTCTTGCCATTGTTTGGATATTTTTGCGATGACTTTCTTCAGATAGGCAAGCAACTCAGGGGTAAATATTACTGCGACTATAACAGCTATTGGCGTGTAATAAACTAAATGCGGATTGCTGCGTGAAAACTCGTTTATGGCTAACTGCAGTAAGTATTTCAAATTATCCAGTCCTACAAACCACAATATCCCCCAAGTCCCAATTAGAAAACTAATCCCGTACCTAATTCGCGCGGAAAGACTTTTTGATGAATATTTAAGGACATTTAAGCCATAAATCATCGCAAAT
This sequence comes from Candidatus Wildermuthbacteria bacterium GWA2_46_15, assembly GCA_001823105.1. Taxonomy (GTDB): domain Bacteria; phylum Patescibacteriota; class Minisyncoccia; order Minisyncoccales; family GWA2-46-15; genus GWA2-46-15. Next base: position 7,019 of record MHTO01000004.1, read on the forward strand.
ACTGCGAGGACAGTTCCGAATAAATTAAATCCGGAGACTGACGCAAAAATAGGATGCAAAAAAGTTTGTGCTTTTAATCCCAATTCTCTTAGCCCAGGGAGGCCCCAAAATATCACCAGGCAAGAAACAAGTATAAAAATTCCGAATAAAATCTTCCCGCGGCGATTGACGGGCTCGTCAAAAAATGCGCTGAGGCATATTACAAATATAACGGATCCCACCTTAATTGTGTCGACCACGCCGTTGACAATAAACAATAATGGCCTAGCAATAATCCCAAACAAATATGAAACAGCGCCAAGAAATGTCTGCATTTTACTATTCAAGAAGATTCGTGGATTTCACCATCTCAAGCAGGCCTTGCAGTGCCTTTCGAGGATTATCCTCCAAGCTCTTAATTATATTGTCGCTATCAGTCTTGGCTTTATCGCAGCGCATGTTTAGATCATTAATGTGAATCTCTAAATCCGCAATCCGCTGACGATAAAACATGGTTTTACCGCTATCTGTTTTTTCACAGAATAGCTGCTCCTGGTACTTATTTTTCTCTTGATCCAAATTTGTAATTTGGGATTTATATATTTCAAGCAACTCCTTTCTTCCCTCTATAAAAGAGTCTAACTGCCTATTAGTGAGTTTTTCAACAAGATCAAGGTAGCGCATACAAAAATCATAGCCCAACTTTGTTTTGTAAGTTTTGTATTCCATTTCAAGTCGTTTTAGCGCCTTTTCTTTTTCAACCTCAAATAATTTTAGCGCTTTTTCTTTTTCAGCTGAGGCATCTGCTTCTAAAACCTTTTGCGCGGCTATGATCACCGCGATAATTACTTTGTCTGAATATTTCATAGTGTGCCTTCCTAGCTATACGAATAGTTTCTATCCTATCTCATAATACAAAAAAAGACCTTTTGGATTGAGTGATAACGGTCACCTATCTTTGGGAATTAAACATATCTTTCATTTCTTTCTCCCAGGCTTTGAAAGGGTCTGTTTTTCAAAATATTTTCGCCCTTCCTCAATCGTTCAACCTTATCTATTGTCTCTCACTGCCGCTTATCGGGAAGTTGGGAGCGCTTCGCGCATTAGTGTTGAAAGGTGTATGAAAGTTTCCGGCAGCGGGGGGTTGGGGCGGACGGAAATGTCGGCTGTGAAGGCGGCGAGGGCTGGGGTTGTGAACTTGAAAGCTTGGAGCCGGCCGTCACAGAACACGGACAGGGCGTCCTTGTCGCCCAGGACGGCCAGGGCGGCGGCCTCGGCGGCCAGCGTGATCTCCTGTACTGCCTGTCCTACGTCCTCACTTTTAATGAAATAGGCGGCATGAATTATCGCTTCTAGCGCGTGTCGGGCCATGACCTCGCCCAGCTGCGGGAGGTAGGTTATAGCAGTATAGATGAATATGCGGTCGTAATCGGGGCTGTTGCATATCTCCAGGCCGTTAATTACGCAAGCAAGCCCCTGATCGAGGCCGACCCTATCCAGAATGTAGCCGTTTACTTCGACCACGACCTGCACCAGGTTTAGACCGCCCTTTTGCTTGCCCAGGCTCTCCAGTATTTTGCGCCGAAATTTTTTATCAAGACCCATCGGCCCCTGCGGTTCCTTATCCCAACCGTAGACCAGGCCCTGTTGCAACTGCCACAAACTGCGCTTACCCCCCTCGCCAGGGTCTGGATCCGGCTTCGGCAATATGAAAAACGGCAATACAGCCCATGGGCCACTGTAACCCATCGCTTTAGCGAACTCTCCCTCCACAGGGATCCATTCTATAAAGAACTTGTTGCGCGGCGGCTCAATACTTTTAGTGTTTTCCATGCTGTTTAGCCTCCTACAATGTTCCCGGGCATATTCGGGTTACCGTCCTAGCCCTATTAGGCAATCACCCTCGCCGTCAGTATTTGGGCTATACCTGGATATACCCAGCACAACCGCGGATTTAGTTTCAACCGCCAGTTTCTTCAGCTCGCCGCATATAGTTGCGCCGCCTTTACCGGCAGGATAGGCGCGCAACAGGTCCCCGTTGTCTATTACCACCAATCCTGGTTTATACTTAATGACGAATTTACGAACCGCTTTAAAGAACTGCGTAAAGCCAGAAGGCACTATATCGCCGATGTAAAGAGGCGCTTCGGAGAAATCATCCACAGCCTTGATAACCCTGCCCCCTTGGACCAGTGAAAGTCTTGTTTTTTTACCATCAGCCAGCCTTGTCCTGCCGTATACTTCGACCAACCTGACACCGTCCTCTACCATGGGTTTACGAAGCGGGATGTAAACAGCCGCCTTGCCGCCCACAACCGCGGCGTCGGCCAGGATTTTCGTGGCCAGGCTTGTCGTATCTGATACGTAGTAGCCGCAAATAACCCAAAGCTTTCCCGGCTTAAATTCAGACACTATCCCAACCTCACTCTTCCGTTTTACTGCGCTTTTTTTAATTTTCATTAATTTTCTCCTATAAAACTACTAAAGAACCCGGCCGCATGATGACATAGGCGGCACTGATCAGTTCTGCTTTCCTTTCCGGCAGACGTCTTCCAGTTCAATTACGGCGTCAGCTTGACCGTCCGTCTCCTTGTTATAGCGCGGGGTGACCATAACTACCGCGGCCTTGATGTCTTTTGCCAGCTTCCGAAGTTCCCCGCATAAGGTTGCCCCGGCCTTGCCGGTGGTCCCCAAGCGCTGCGAGATTGCGTTGTCTATAACGACAAGCCTAATTTCTTTCCGGGCAAATTTCCGAACCTCCTTAATTAGTTCCGGCAACCCGCTCGGTTCAATATCGCTAAGGTAAACTGGTGCGCCAGACAGGGCCTTCGCCGCCGCCGCCAGCCGCTCACAGGCAACTTTAGCAGCCTTGGCTGTCCAGGCAGACTGCAGGGGGATACCACTGTGAACGTTAGCCATAATAGAAGCGCAGTTCTTGGTGTCTTTATCCAGCGGCATGTACAGCGCGCCCTTGTTTTCGTCAACGGCACAGCCCGCCACCAGCCCCATGGCGAACCGCGTCTTGCCGGAGCCATTAGGCCCAATTACCACCCAGAGTTTCCCCGGCGGAAAAAGCTTGGTTATCTTTTCTTGTTTTTTCATCGTTTTCTCCATTGACCGACCCATGACCCACGGAACGCCAAAGGCCGGATATCTCCTTCCAGCCTCCAAAACCGGCCCATAAATACATATTAACAGGCTCATCAGTCAACGTTGTGTCCGATTGTTTTTTGTCTGTAAAATACCACAACAGTCCCACCTATCCTCTTATAATGTAAAATTGTCTTTCAACGTTTTAGCCGGGGGTATCATGAAGCCTAAAAAGAGAAAAGTAATAATTTACGTCGGCACTGGCGCCAAGGACCGGCGCTTTGACACCTTTAAGAGAAGGATCATTTATATTTTTTCGCGCCTGGCGCAGAGGGGCTTTATTACCACAAAGGAACTTGCCGAAAAATTCGAGATGACACCGCGCAACGCCCTGCGCGACCTGTATCCACTGAGGGAGGAAGGCATCTTAAAGGAAAACATTACCCGCAGCGGCAGGTGGGAATTCGACACGGCGTCCAATTCCTTCATAAAGATGGTGGTTACGGATAATGACTCTTCTACCCTGACTTTCCTCTACAATTTCGCCAAGGTTTTTGGCGGCGACATAAACGAGAAGGTGCTCAGCGTGCTGGATAAGGGTTTCCTCAGGGAGGACCGGGAATACCCGTTCTTTATGATAACCCAGAAGGTAAAGAACCCCGCAGCCAAAATGCCCTGCCACCAGGAGCTTTACGACGCCATACTAAAGCATCATAAAATAAATCTTACCTACAGGAAGGCTACAGGGCAGCAGGCGACGGTAAAGGTTTCGCCTTTCTCCATGATAATGTGCGACGGCCTCTGGTACCTGGGCTATCTCCCTGACGGCAAGGAGAAGGAACTGCGGACAGTGCGCAGCAGCCACATAATTTCGGTGGAGCCTTTGCCGGACGAGGTTTTTGAGCGCCCGGAATGGGCCCACAAGGCAATGAAGGAAGCCAAGAACATCTGGTTTGGCCCAGCCAAGACAAAATTCCGGCTAAAAGTCCAAAACACCATTAAGGACTACTTCGAGATGTCGGAATTCTTCCCCGAGCAGAAAATAAAGGACGAAGGCCCTGAGTATTTTACCATCGAGGCGCGCTACTCGCACTACAACGAGGTGGTGCCCAACATCCTGCGCTTCCTGCCAGCCATTACCGTGCTGGAGCCGGCTGAACTAAAGGCCGAAGTGGCATGGCGGGTAAACGCGTACAAACCGTAGATGACCTTTCCCCGTTGTTCAGACCAGTGCTGAGTTGTTAAATAGCAAATCCTCCAGTTTCAACTAGTCACCAGGAATTAAGCTAGAACACATCGACAGCGCTATTGGTTCCATCCGCCAGTGTCGCTATCTCGCCACCTGTCATAACCGCCTAGACTGCCGGGGCCATTTGGATGCAAGATGTGGTGTTCCTTCGCCGTAAGAGGCGTTAATTTCTGTGGAAATTTATAACAGTAGTACTCGGCCCAGACAATTTTATCTCGCCAGTACGGTTCTGCATACCAAAGACCAGCCTTTTCGCAATCAGCGCCAAACTCAATGCGCCATTTAGTGATTGTTTTAGTATCGACGCCTTTCCAAGTTGGGGCAGTGTGCCACTCATAGGCGCGCACCGGAATATCTTCCCATTCTTTTATCGCGTGCCACTCCGCGGCAGTAGCCGCGTCCTCCCCCCAGGCCTTGCGCCAGTCACACACAATTTTAGCCTGCGTGCCAGCCCAATGCGGTACTTTATGCCAGATTTCCGTGGTTGCTGCATCCCGCTTAAAGTACTTGCTCCATGCCTCGGCAATAGAAATCCTGTCTTTCCAGTAATCTAATTTAAACCAGCAATATGCTGTAATCGGTTTTTGACCAAAATGCTGGTGCCAGGCAATTACGTCTTCGCCACAGACATCTTTCCAAAGCTCGCTTTTGTGCCAAAGGGAGGAATCCCTGGGATACTTCCGCCAATATTCCTGTTTATGCCATTCTATAGCAGCCTGGCAATTGTTCCCCCAGGATTTTCTCCATAAGATCGTTTCAGCTCCCAGGTTCTCCCAATAGGAGTCCGAGAACCAGGCTAAATTAGCGGCTGCAATGCTATTCCCTTGGCTAGCGGCAAGTTTGGACCAATGCTTTGCATTCTCAAGATCTTGCGGCACGCCGTCACCGAGGAAATATCTTTCTCCTAAATATTCCTGGGCTGATCCATCCCCTGAATTAGCGGCTTGGATGATTAGTGAAATACCCCTTTCTTTGTCTAATCCGACAGCTTCGCCGGTAAAGGTGAGGAAACCAATCCAAAAGACCCCCGATTTTCCAGCAGCCTTAAAGCAGTTAACTGCTTCTCGATATTCATTTTGAATTGGCAGTCTGCGTGCCCTGTCTTTCTCGAGCAATTCCTGAGCGTTGATCAAGTGCAGTCGGCCTAACTTGATTAGCGCCGGGGAATATCTTTTGTCTGCCGCTGCCCTATACCAGCGGCCTGCTTTTGCGAAATCTTTTGGGATATCGGCGCTTCCCTCAAAATAAATATCCCCCAAAATCATCATTGCCTCTGGATGACCCTGGTTTGCCGCCTTGAGGTATGACTCTAGAGCTTTCTGCAGGTCTTTTTCAGTCCCGCAGCCTTCTTCATACATTATCCCCAGATTCTTTTGTCCCTCGCTGTCTCCTTGCTTGGCGGCACGCGCATATAATTCAAACGCTAATTGAAGATTTTGTGGTACGCCCTCTCCGGAATTATAAATATCCCCGAGTAAGTTGAGAGCTTTTGGGAAACCCTGTTCAGCAGCACGGTTCAGCCAGTAGATGGCCTGCTTTAGGTCCTTTTGTATGTCATGGCCATGACAATAACATTCACCTATATGGTATTGAGCCTCTGGATTACCGCCTTCAGCAGATTGAAAGTATTTGTCTGGGATTGTCATATATCAGAGCAGTACAATTCTATTTTCGAATCACGAATAATCGGCAATTATTTTAGCGTTATGGGCTCCATTCTATCTACCCCCCCGCTAGCAAAACCGCGGCATGGGAAAAAAGTCATTTTATTATTTGCTGAGGCATAAAAAATACCGTTTTGATTTAACATGTGCCTCAACAATACTAAATTCACGCGCTCCGATCTTTATATTACCTGTCCATAAAGAATAGTTGTCTGTCTCATATTTTTCACGCTTCTTTGCAAAGCCCATATTCAGGGGAGCGCAGGTAGTCTGCTATCACCATTCTCATTTAAGACCGCGAGTGACCTCCTGCACCTTGAGAGGGCAATCCACAGTTGATAAATATTAAACTCTTCAGAATGCCATATGATCACATCTACAAACTCTTGCCCGAAACATTGTCCTGGCGAAAAGATCTTTTTTTCCTTATTATATAGCTCATCGGTAAAGAGCGGGATTCCAGTTAATCTTTGTAACTCCTCTCCACGAAATGTAATTATAGCGGTGTTGTTTGCTTTTTTAATTGTCTCAAGTAAGGTTTCAGGGCTGGCATTTATAATCTTCACTGAGCCCTCTCTGTCCAATTCCACTGGAGTCTGCGTATGTTTCCCAGGGTTCTCAATTTTAACGCCCATTTTGTTGTGTTTAATAAAGGCAGCGGCAAAGTCAAACACGGGCGCAGACCACCGCATAACATGCGACAGTTTGCCGCCAACAAAACCTTTACTGAATAACTGTTTATCGATGAGTCTTCCGTGAGCATAATCTACCAGCTGCGCTCTCACCGACTCATTCTCACGCGATGGATCCTGGAAAGGATCTCCGGAAACAGAGTACTTTGCAGTTTTATCGGCGAATCTCTTTACAAATTGAAGCTGCTTGTCCGTTGTTATCTGAAACTCATCAATAGCGATATGAGACATTTGATTTAGTGGGATAGACTGGCTCAACACAAAGGCTGCCCACTTCAAATGCTCTTTTGCCGGCACAACTGAAAATTTCTTTTCAAAGTGCTGCTCCCACAACTCATCCAGAACAACTTGAAACCTTTCAAATCCACTTTGCGCCCCGTCAAAGGAAACCTTGAATTTACGCAGGAGCTCTTTCATTACATAATTAGAAAATGCTGCGGAGTGTTTCCTGCGAATTTGCTCCTTGAGCATTAGTTTTAGACCAGCTATTTTTTCGGCAGAGATGCTTCCACTATATCCCACAAACAAATGTTCAGAAATGGCTAGCGCAGAATCTAACACCTCATCATTGAAAATCGCTGTTCCGTAGGCGCTACGGAAGTGGGACTGCAGCGCCAACGTGAGCTCCATCGAGGCAGCATTATAAATGGCCTCATACATTATACGGCCATGAAACGCTGGCAGAGTACAGAACTCTGCTAATTCTTCTTGCGTATTAAAGTTAAATTTATTCTCCGGTATCTGACTCTTAATCTTTGAGGCAGACGCAAGATCGCAGATCGCCTTAGCCGCTGCAGAATCAGCATTATTATCTACCAAAACAGCTCCCAGAATTCTTTCGGCTAATATTATTTTCAGGATCCTTTCCGCTGCCTCCGGAGTTTTGTCATGCACTATGTTAGCTGCGAACTCACGTAGCTCTGCTATATTATTTTTTTCTTTGAGCACTTCTTTAATAAGTGTTTCTGCCTGGTTTTTAACGTCAATTCGCAGAGAACCTAGGAATTCCTTAATGGCAAGCTCATCCTGCACGATCTTCTCTGGCAGTTGCCTTAATTCTTTAAAAAAAGCGTCCCAACTGGCGGCTAAGGACTGATCGGCAATTAAATCAAAATAAGCGTGATCAATGTCTATGGTCAGCCGAGGGTCACTCTTTTTTAAAACATCCTGCATGAACCCATGAAAGCTGTTAACCTGAATGCCAGAAATATTAGAGAAATACTCTGATTTTGTGCTCGTTTTCATGTACTCTAGCAAAGATTTTGTTGGAACCAGCAATAGAACCTTGTGCGGTTTCAGTGAACGAGGACGCGAGAAATCACAAATCAGGTCGAGCCTATGGAGGAGGATGCTTGTTTTGCCTGTTCCCGGAGAGCCTTCTATAGCAAAATGCGTTAATGTTTCGCCTTCGTCAGAAATCCCTTCTCGAAAGGCATTATTTTGATTAACAAGAATCGTTCGGCTGATCGCTTGCAGTCCCCTTTCTTCATTTTTAATTGTCTGGCGCCGTCCATCTTTTGACAGCGTATAAACAGCAACTATCGCCCATTTGGCGAAAAAGATATCACGAAAGGATTCATGTGCATACCGGTTATTTACCAGATTTTGACCTTCCGGAGAATTAAATAGAACAAAGCGAGTAGCCTCTGAGGGAAGAGAAACTTTGCATATTTCTGGGCCATAGTGAGTTGGATATGCTCTGTTTGTTATAACAGCGTCCCCCAGCATCTGGGAATAAGGGCCTCCCTGTTCGAATAGATCATAATATGCGTTTCGAATGCTTATGCTATGCTTTGATGGGCCTGTGGACGCCAACATCCTATTGTTTGAGGCGATTCCTTCTTTCAATACGATCCTAGAATATTCGAGTGGTTCCTGAGGCGTGGCGCTAAGTTTTTCCTTTAGGTCGTTCCACTTATCCTGCAACTTCCCTTCAAAAAGGCTCAAGTTCTTAGCGGATATTGGACCATTACTCGTGTATCCCTCTGTTATTCGGTCTCTCAATCTCAAATAATGATCAGCCTCGTCCATGAGGGCATCTGGCAGTTCAGTGTGGATGTAGCTGCTATTAGGAGTATTTTTGGCAAGCCCTTTTGCAGCAGCAACTAATCCTGGGAATTCCCGCGTTAGTTTTGAATCTTCCCATAGGTCAGCCGGCCAAGTCAGCGAGTTCCTAACAGAGAACCCGTCCACCTCAACTCCCAACTGGAGCGCAGGTGATTCTTGGTAAATCGGCAATAACGCAGCTCGGTCATAAAAGATGAATGGGCTACAAGCCTCATTCCTACCAGAACGGAAATAGATATAACGAATTTTGTCAGTATCTGTAATAAGCACCGATGCAATTAGTCTCGAGCGTTCAAAGAATTGAACTAATTGAGTTTTCATTTGTATATGCCTTAATGGTCTACTCACACAGCAGCGCGCGATTTTAATATTATCTATTATCCAGACAGAACTTTAAATTCTTTGCTTTAAATATTCCTCACCCATACACCGTTGCTTAATTTCCCGGTCGTGACCTTGCCAAGAATTTTCCCCTCGTTAACAGAATAAACAAAACCATGGCGGCGCTTTACAAGCCCAAATATTTTTTTAGAATCAACAATAATAGCGGCAGAATCACTCTCAGGCGCCTTGGTTACGCCAACCACCGTATAATTACCGGCGCCAATAACGCTAGTTAGGGCGGCGAGTACTGGCGCAGTATCAATAGCCACCTTCAGCTCACTGGAAGGCTTACTTAACAAGTCAATCAAGGCTTTCAATGAGGGATTTTGCCCAAACAGATAACTGCGCAGAACTGGCAAGCCGGTCAGCGCACACTGTCCCATATCCTCCGGGTGATAGATCCTTCCGCTCCAGGCACAAGACAAAGCTTCTTTAGGGAGACAATAATTGCCCAAACACGACATAACCGCCTTAGTTTTAAGCATTGGCACCTTTGAGACAGACCCGGTAACCAATAGTTCGAGAAGCGCCCTTTTATGGGTAATAGCGCATTCTCCTACAAGCTGCGGCACTACCTGTTTATTTGTTACCTCACACTGTCTTAATATCCCTGGCGCCACAAGTTCCCCTGTTATATCGCAGCGCTCTGCCTCATCCGGCAGGAGCCACTTGCCCGTATGCTGACACCGGATAAATTCGTTCCGGTGCCCACGCGTCAGTGAAATCGCCGAAACCGCAGCCTCGTCGTTCCGGAAAGATTTACCTGAAACCTGACTAACCTCAAGTTCTGTATTAAGCACATCGCTGCCAGTGAAAGAGCAGACGCCGAAATAAGAAGGCTCCCCTCGCTTGTGGTTGATAGGGGAGATCTTCATGGCAGAGATCAACACAGCCCTGCCACTAAGGTCTGAAGTTGCTACCTCCGTGGACAAAACCCGCTTACCAGTTAATGCACACTGCACAATATGCTCTGGGAGGGCATACTTAGCAGTATCCTCCGACTTAATAAGCAGATGCCTAAGTGCACGTTTACCTGATACGGCGCAAGCCTGGAAACACGTTGAGGGGGCCCTTGCTCCGCCCTCACCGTAAACCTCCAGCGGCGGGGCGCTTAAAACGGCCCCAGTTTCGTTGTCTATGGACATATCACAGTTGTACAGCGGAGAGTCTCCAAGGCGGAATTGCGTCTCAAATTGTATTACTTGCTTTACAGAACCCTTTAAACCGGCAAGGTCCGGCTGCAGCCTGGGGGTAAAGTCCTCAGTGAGTTTTTTAATTCTTCGCTCATCCCCGGCGGCACTTCTCAATTCTTCGGATAGTCGCTCCATATAGAACCGGCAGAATTCCACAATATCAGGATCTTTTGCGGCTTCTGAAGCAAGGGCAGGCAAGTCGATTCCAAGCGACTGAGGGGCTATATTTACCAACTCCCGCGCCGCAGCCTGCGCTACGCCGTCAACAACAGGGCACGACAGCTCCATCAGCTTCTCATAGCTGTCGTGTGCCATGCTAACACGCACGCGCAAAACGGCTTCCCCGGAAAATTTATTAGATACTGCGGTATCGCGAGCGGTCTCAAATCTACCGCCAAATGATGCCACCCAGCCACCGCAAGCTGCCCGTGCCTCCACCCTTATCTCCGCATTTATCCCTTGCACAAAGCATTCGTTTTCTTTTGCGTGTTTACTAACCAAGTTCTCAAATTCCGGCCTGCCGGGAGTATAAATGGTAGGCGGGTGAATCAACCCGGCGGCTCCTTTTTCATCAAAGACAAATCGATTCTGACGGAATAGCTGGCTCATTACATAGACACCGGGATTTTCCTCTCTGTAAACGACCCCGGCCTGTTTAAAGGCGTTAAAAACAAAATCCTTTGCACTCATTGACTTTTCCTGGCTGGAGAACTTCGGCGCTCTCGGGCCTTGGGCCTGATTACTGTCCATTGAGCCGAGCAGGCTATTAATATTCTTCTCTTCCCGCTTCAGCTCTTCCTTGGCCTGGGCTATGCTCGCAGCCTTAAGCTCAGTTTCTTTTTCCACATCTTTGCCCGCCAGGGAGGCCAGCACAAGCCTGCGCAGCATATCCTCAAACTTGGACTCCTTCTCCCCCTCTTCAAGGCCTGCGGCTTCCAGTAAAGACTCTATATCCCCGATGGCGTGCGAAGCGAGCTGGAGTTTCTCCATCAGCCGGCCCACTATTTTTTCCTCAAAGGTTCCCTGCAGAATTGCGTTGAAAATAATTACATTCTGATGATTTGACCCCAATCTTTGTATGCGTCCTACCCGCTGTTCAACGACCATTGGGTTCCAGGGTAAGTCATAATTGAGCAGAACATTGGCCACCTGCAAATTAACACCCTCCGCACCAGCTGCCGTAGATATTATCACATTGACTCTGGGAGGGTCAGTTTTAAACCTTGCTATAGCGTCTTGGTTGCGTATAGAAGAATCTCCGTTGATAAAGGCACAGGGGACCTGCAAGCGGTCTAAGTACTCACCTATAGCATTCTGGGTTTCACGAAGTTCCGTAAAAATAACCAACCGCCAGTCCCTGGGGCGCTCCGCCCTTAGCTGCGCTAGCAGAGAGTCTAACCCGCTCAGTTTGGCCGTAATTCCCATCTCTCTGACCACGACAGACACTTTATCCGCTACGTCTTGTGGGAAGGTCCCTTTGGCCGCCATATTATTTAGCTGGGAGGCCAGCGCCTGCGGGCTGCTGACAAGAGCCTTCGCTATGGATACCTGCGCCAGTCCATTAAGCTGCTGGATGGGCGCGGCTATCAGCTTGAACAATTTAAGCTCACTCTCAGTCGGAAGCACTTTATGAGAGCGCACAATGCGCTCTGGGAATGTCAATTGAGCATCTCCACGGCGGACACGGGACATATAGTTGTAGACAATAGACCGGAACTCGGTTTTCCGGTGTGTTTTTAACTGGCGCGCACTGGTGTGTGAGTCGGCTATATAGTTGCGGGCAAAACTATCTTCTGAACCGAAAGGATTTGGATGGCCCCTAGCCACAGAGAGCAAGTCTATAAGCGAATAAAGATCCCAGAGACGATTCTGTATCGGGGTAGCAGTTAGCATAAGAACATACTTAAAAGTCCTTGCTGCCAGCGACTGCCTGATTCGGGTAGCCCATTCCGGAGATGAGTTGCCGCCGTAAAGGTTCCGAAGCTTATGCGCCTCATCCAAGATAAGCATATGGAAACCGGCTGCCTCCAACTGATCCATATATCTGCGCACCGAATGGTAAGTAGTTATCAGGGCGCCCTTCTCCGCTTTCTGCAATTTATTGGCAGCGGTAACTAGTTTGGAACCTACTTCAAGTTCAGAATCAATTCCGAATTTAGTTTTCAGCTCTTCCTGCCATTGCGGCATCAGCAGTTTGGGACATACAATCAGGACTTTGGACACACGTGAACGGTAAATCAGTTCGCTAAGTATAAGCCCGGCACTTATGGTCTTGCCAAGTCCGACATCATCTGCCAGCAGGGTGACCGGTAGTCTTCGGCAAAAAGTTATCAGGTTCTGCACCTGGTGCTTGTAAGGTGTAACCAGGTCTACCCACTTTGGCTTGGATTTAAAGTCAGCTTCCCCTTCAAGCACAATGGGATCTAGGAGATCCCACTCCAGGGCGGCCTTATGCAAAGCGTAAGCCTCTGCGCTAGGCGCAAGCTTAAGGAAGGGAGCCTGTAAGGGCTGAACAATAATGTTCGGCATGATCTATACCTGTTTAAGCACAGTTTTGCGCAGCAAAGGTGCCTGTATTATTTTTGTAGCCTAGTCACAATTTCACAAAACGGGACTTCCCACTGGTCCACTTGTAGTTTTTCAGTGAATTCCGGTTTGTCGCTGTCGGTTTTATAGCGCTGGACCATGCCTAAAACGCGTATAGACTCTATATACTCTAATTGCGGCATCCATTGGGCGGAAACCAGTTTCGAAAGTAGTGCAACTTGGACTTTATTACTATCAATCAGCCCGACCTTATCTCCGGACTGGATTGCAGTCAGCTTATCACCTGTTTTTAAGTTTGCCAATGCACCATGAAACGGCCCACCAGGCTCTAACCTGCCGGCATAATCTATAAAAAGGTCTCCAAGGCCAAGCAAAGAATAATCTCTCCTGGGAGTATCGCCATCAATGGCAGATGTTTCTGCCCTATAGATAAAGCACTCCCCTTTCAATTCAGGCGAAAAGATGTTTTTTGTGTCCTGTCTGTCAAAAATCGCAAGACTATTTTGCGCGCGGGTCATTCCTACATAAAATACGCGGCGTTGCTCCTCTATAGGAGTGTCCCGATTAATATCATACCCCCAATCTCCGCAGAGCAATACATGCGGGAACTCCTTACCTTTAGCTGCATGCACAGTTGATAAAACAACTCCCTCACCAACACTTTCATCCTTACGCAATTGGTGCAAGGACTCATAAATAAAGTCTACAAACAGTTTAACCGGAGTCTTCTCATTTTGAGTCTCAGCACGCCAATCATCAAGTAAGTCACTAAGAAGGCGAAACCATATATTGCCGTCTGGTTGTTTCTGCTCCAGGCCAAGCATTGCTGCAAACTCATCTGCATTTGCAATTAAATTCTCATCTATACTCAGAGTATCTAAAGCACGCCGAATCTCTCGAATCCTATGCAGTGGAGGCATTTTCTTCCCGTCTATAGGCCAGGAGACCGGCACTGATAAGGCTTCCGCTCGACTTCGAATATAAGAGAGGTCCACATGGTTTCTAGCCAGTATAGCGATACTGTCCCATCTTTCTATCCCCAGCGACTTTAAGCGCACAGCCTCTTTAATTGCAGCCTCGGCCTGCCCAAGAATATCATTAACCTTAACAACAGATACCTTACCCTTAGTCAAAGCATCAATATCCCCGAATTGGCCACCAGGCGACTGCATTGATCGGAATTTATTGATCCGAATTGGACGATCCTTCTTCATTCTGTCTTTATTGTGTTCAATAAGAGTGTTTGAGGCATCTATTATATTGCCACTAGAGCGATAATTCTCAATAAGCTCTTTTACATCTGCGCCATAATCGATTTGGAACTGCTTAATAAATTTAACGTTGGACCCACGAAATCCGTAAATACCCTGATCATCATCTCCCACCGCAAGTATAGAGAGCTTTCTATCACTTTCACTATCCTTAAGCTTTCTTCCAGCAATAGCGCTTATCATGGCATACTGCTTTTCATCTATGTCCTGATACTCATCTACTAGAATATGCTCAAATCCAGCCAATAACCTATCGCGAACCTCATCAGCCTCCAGGCCGGCAACTGTTTTGGTTCCGTTAAGAACCTCAACAACATCAGAAATCATGTTCTCAAAAAAGTTCTCTGCCTTTCGCGCTTCTTCCATCATATCCGCAACGGATAAGCCCAAAATGCGCAAAGCCAGAGCATGGTAAGTTTGCACTGTCACTCCACGAGCATCTGCCCCCACCAAATCCGTAAGCCTACGCCGAATCTCGATGGCAGCTTTATGTGTAAAACAGCAAATCAAAATGCTCTGCGCTTTAACACGCTTAATGCGCAGCAAATACGCACAGCGGTGAACAACAGCGCGTGTTTTCCCAGAGCCAGGCCCAGCTAGAATCAGCATTGGTTTAGTTGTGGGGGCTGTAACTATCTGCTCCTGCGCTCTATTCTCGAGCTTTTCGACTATCTTGTCATAAGAGTTGGCTGTCGTAGCCATCTCCAATAAAGCCTTTTGCTTAGCAAAGAACTTGGCAACAAAAGATTCCTTGCTCATGATAAAATAAGCAAGAACCAAATGAAGAGCGTCCTGTATTCGGCTTATCCCAAGATTGGCATACTCATTCATTACATGTACCTGAAAAACTCTTTCTTTGTAATGATGATGAACCCTTTCATAATTCTCTGCAGAGTATTGCTTCCCTTGTCCCTCTGGCAGAACCTTAATAGTCATAGCAGTGCGGAAGATTGAAAGCCCCTTCTGTAAAACTATCACTTGCTGCTCATGCAGGAACAGCAAAGCTTGTTCTATCGCAGCATTCCAATCTTTTACGGCTTGCTTTAAATCTGGATCCTTCTGTGCGACTTGTACCAGGTCTTCATAAGTGAACTCCACTAATAAGTCGCGCGCAGCCTGCGCTTTCTCTGGAGCACAAGCCAGAAGCTTAGCGAGAACAACTTCAGCAACCCTCAACTTATTATTAATATTTTCTGTAACCTTGCCCCACCCACCGGTTATCTTAACCCTGTAGATATCACGGCCAGTAGAACGAAGGGTTATTTCCCCCTCATGCGCATTAAAGATATGACTATCAGCCTTAAAACTCTTCATAAGCTGCCGCAACAAGGGCAATGAACAATCAAAATCTCGATTGCGCAGTTCCTGGTTGAGCTTTTTCAGATCAAGCGGCACATAACCATTAGGATCTGGGTCATATTCACCTAGTGTTTTAACAATCTCTCTATTTAAAACGGCAATACGTTCTGCTCTTTTTATAGAGCTATCCTCAATTTTGTAACGCAAATAGGCGCTAAGAAGAGTACTCTTCTGCAGTACTCCGGCGCCTACCATGGCGTCTAATGTCTTAAACACCTTAGAACTGAGATATTCGCAGCCTCCACGATCCCTAACAAACTCTTGTGGAAAATCATCTTTAGAGATTTTTGCATAAGCAGCAAATTCCGGCAGACCTGCAAGATCATCAATTCTGATAGAATCATTCGCAGGGGTTGAAAAAATATACTGAAGAATAGCCAACCAAAGTCGGCTTTCGCCCTCTGAAATCCCAAGACTTTTCAGTTTGATTTTAGCCTCTTGTATAGAATTAACAAGAGGTTTAGCTTGCAGCACATTAGTAAGGTTTTCATTGCGCTCCAAAAAACCTTCTCTCTCAAGCCAGGCGATCGCTGTACGCACCTTTGTATCTGCATTTGCGTCGCCAGCTTGAAAATTTACCTCAACATCTTCATCTCTTAACAACTCCCCGGTAGTAATAACAATCTCGTCAGTATGGCGCTGTATTGCCGCTTTTCTCAGACCGCGCAAAATCTGTGCTATATCCCTTCTGCTAAGTTCGGAAAGCGCGCTAAGCCGGAACTGCTGTTCGCAATCTTCTTCGTTGTAGAGCAGAATACAGTCGGCCTCCTCCTGATCCCGACCTGCACGCCCGGCTTCTTGCAAATAGTTTTCAAGCGAAGCCGGTGTATCTCCATGTATGACAAGGCGAATATCTTGTTTATCTACGCCCATGCCGAAGGCATTTGTGGCACATATTACTTGAATGTCTCCAGCAAGGAACAAGTCTTGAACTTCTTTTTTCTCCGACACAGTAAGCCCGGCATGGAAATGACGAGCACGCCACCCTTGCTTTGAAAGGAACCTAGCCGTATCCTCTGTGTCTGCACGTTTAGCGCGAAAAACAACAGCATAAGCCTTAGCATCCTTCCCAAGGCGCTCTCCAAGCAAATCATTTATTCTAGGAAGCTTGATCATTGCAGGGACCATCTGCACTTCAAATTTAAGGTTGGTGCGTTCAACTCCTCCCTCAAAAAGAGACATCTCTGTCCCAGTTTCGTTTTTAAAGTAAGCTTGAACGTCTTCAATGACATCCTTCTTGGCGGTAGCGGTAAAACAAGCTATTGGCGGCACAGGGCAATTCTGCTCCATGGCTATTTTCTTTATGACCCGCCCTGAATAAAGATAATCGGGGCGGAAATCGTGCCCCCATTTAGAAAGACAATGTGCCTCATCCACTACCCAGCAGCCGATTTCCCGTGACAGAAGCGCTTTGTACACCGCTCGGCTACGCAACTGTTCAGGGGAAAGATAAAGCAGTGCAATGGAACCGGATCTGATGCTCTTCAGCACATCTGCCCTTTCAGGCAGAGTTAGTATGCCGCAAAGCGCGGCACAGTTATGAAGACCTTGGCGCTGTAGACTGTCCACCTGGTCCTTCATTAAAGCCTGCAACGGGGAAATAACAACTGTCAGGTAGCCTCTTCTTGCATTCCGGACAAGTGCCGGCAATTGAAAGCCCAAGGATTTGCCACCACCTGTGGGCATTATAGCCAGCAAAGACTCTCCGCGCATGCCAGCATTAACAATTTCTAATTGCAGGCTATTACCATTTGTATGTTTAGGTTCATCACGAAACTTATCAAAGCCAAAATACTGCTTAAGTTGCTCCCCAGAATTATGGGCTTTGGTGCAATAAGAACAAAGAGGATCCGAGCAGGGGACATCTCTTAATTCGCTTAAAAAAGAGGTTATTGTAGGATAATGCAGCCTAACCCAAGGCTGCAGCACTGAGTCTGTGCGGGAAATGCTAAGCAACCGTACTGAATAAGCCATAAGCCAGCGGGAGTTTTCTGTGGCTATGTTTGCGTAAGCCACCTTCTTGGCTGCGGTTTTACAAGAGAACTCGCCAAGAATGCTTTGGATACTCTCAATAATATCTTTCGGGAGTTTAACCGTAGGTGCCGCTTCGTCTAAGACCGCGTGCATCCCCTTAGAAAGCAAAGACTCTTCTTTCGGGTTACAAATCAATTCTTTTAATACGGCATACAACTCGGGAGATGTTGATGCCAGTTCACGCAACTTAGATATTTCGTCTATTAAGAGCTTTTGTGCCTGTTTGCAATCCGAAACAGGATCATTCATGGCAGCTGGAACCAGCTTATAGTCTTTTATAAGATGGTGATATGGATTAGCAGGGAAGCAGAGAGGCGACAGTAAGAGGGTATCAATAATAGGCAGCCTTAGAATCTTTGCTTCCGGAAAAGACTGTTTAATCATTCCTAAGTCATGCTTTAAAATATTATGTCCCGATACAAACTGTGCCCCGGCAGCAAAAGCATCAAGTTGGCGCAAAGCCTCTGCTTGATTAAATTTACCAGAGCAAAAGAATGTCTTTTCACCTATGACAGCACCAATCTTAAATATTTTGCCGGTTTGGTTAGTCTCAAGGTCTAGAAATAGAATGTTTTGCATTTAAGTAGCCTTAGGCTAACTAACTCATTGGTCTTTGAAAAACATCAGAAAGTGCATTAACAACTTCTCCGGCATCTGATGACATTGGGACTGAAACTATAACTATTTCAACTACTCTTGAGCCTGAGTTTACACAAGTGCGCACAACAACCTGGTTCCGTTCTAGCAGGGACTGAAAAGTCTCCATTCGGCATGGATAAACAAGGCATGCCACAACCCTAGGCGTATCAAACAAAGAAGAGTAGGCAACTACCTGTAAAAGATCCTTACGGTGGCGCTCCCGAATTTCCTCTTCAACATTGCCCCAACCACAAGACTGGATCTCTTCAGCATGCGCTTTATATTTAGCATCCAGAACCATTGTAACGTCGCCACGTTCCAGCACAACGTCTGGGATGAAGGCCTTCTGGGAGCCAGAATAGGAAGGTTTCCAATCTAAACTCACCTTTGTTTGACCCAGGCGACCAACTCGCAAAGAAGCCCCACATTTTTTAGATACCAATTCACCTATTGTTTCAACCCAGGCCTCGAAAAACGATTCCATATCCATCTGCCAAGACAAACCAGCCAGCTCATTTAAGCCAGCTAGGCCCCGTTCTTCTATAGTCCACTCTATAGCCTGCAGACCATCCTTAACATCCTTAGGAAGCAAGGCTCGACTTTGCCACGTTTTGATCTGCCGCACATTCGGACGCCGTGGCGTATTACTGTTAACACGTGCTATTAGCTCATTGCATAGAGCCAGCAGTTTCAAAACAACAACCCCAGCAGTCCGCTGCGCCAGCAGTGAGGATGAATGCTCTTTTAATACGAAGTGTATAGCAGCCCTTAAATCGAAATCATCCCTAAGATCAGGGAAGGTGCATGGCACCGACAAGTGCTTAGCGTGGGGTATCTTACGAATGATGTAGGAATCCCAATCAACCGCACCTTTTGGCATAGAAACATCTTCTTCTATAACGGTAAACTTCCTGGACAACTTATCCAGCATGCCCTTAATTCTTAAAAGGACAATAGAAGACAAAACCCAAGGCGGTATTTTCCTGTCAGATTGTGGGAGCTCAGCGTAAGGCAGCAACTTAGGCACTACACGGAACCCTGTAGCAGTCAAAACCTCACCAATAGACGTCCAGGCAAAACGTGGCTCTATAATAAGCCCCAGGTCATATTTACCCGTTGCTGGGGACACTAATGGTAAAGCACCTATTCTGCTTGAGCTGTGAAAGGAAAGGAACGCCTTGCTGTCACGTCGCACCACATCAGAAGATATGTGGAACTCACGCAGTATATTACTGTTCGTCTTAAGAAGAGCCTCAGCTTGCCGTTCAGCATGCGATTCTTGATCCCGTACTGCAGACCCACCAAACCAGTTCTTAGCCTCAATCAGCGCGTGACTTGTGTCGAAAATACGCTGACATCGCCCTATAGAGCGAGTAGGCATGGGCCGCCTGGCCGTAATTATTGGTCTGCGTGGGGGCATAAGGTTATTCTGTTAGATCAAGCCATTCAATATATGCGCGTATTGAATCCGAAAAGCCAGAAACGTAACCCTGAAGCAAATACTCATTCAGCAAAGGCTTAAGCCCAGCATTAAGGATGCTTTTAGTGTTACTACCCCCATCTAGGAAGTATGCATGCCCAGGCATAAGTGAAAATGCCTCATTCGTGGCCTCTTCCATAAATATAAAGAATAATCTCTGGAAAGCATCCTTCATCCGCTGACTAGCGCCCATACTTTGTAAAACATTTACATCTGGCCATAAGGAGATGAATGAAAACCTGCGCCTAACCGCTATATCCAGAATTGCAATACTTCTATCCGCACTATTCATGGTCCCAAGTATATGCAAATTGCCTGGCAGCTTAACCTTTTTGTCAAAAGGGACCCCGAAATCATGAAAGACTTTAATCTCACGGTCCGGCTCTGTCGGCTCAAAGAGGAATATCGCCTCTCCGAGCACTTTTGCCAGGTCTGCACGGTTAATCTCATCTATATGCAACAAATAATTTTTATCTGGATTTTTAGAGGCTTCTGCGGCCGCGTCCATCAGATGTCCCCGCCGAGGAGTGAACTGCAGTCCAGTATTGTTCGCGCCCTGTGAAGGAGCTAAGCCACCAATAAAAGTTTCATAGGTGGTCCCAGGGTGGAATTGGATGCTGGCGCCTTTCCCTTCATAAGGTCCTGTAATTAACTTCTCGGCTAATCTTGTTTTGCCGGTACCAGGAGGGCCCTCAATAATAACAAAGCGCCTCAAATTCAAGAGTGCAGACACTTCTGCTTCTGTCGTATTCGGCATTGCTTTAGATACCCACTCATCCGTAGCGGCTTTTTTCTCCGGCTGGAATGGGGTAAGTGGCTCAAGGCCACGCTCTTCTGCAAATACATCACAGAAGGTATGGGCTCCCTTTTCAATTAAAGACAACGCCGCTGGATCATCAGAAATAAACATCGCGTATAAAACCTTTTCATATTTATCAGTCGCTGTTTTATAGTTATTTAGCCGACCAGAAACATACTTAGGCATGCCCAGATCAATGCGGACCGGGTCCGGCTTAGCCCATGTAATATCTTTTCTAGCTAGATGGCTTAACCACCTGGAAATAGCCAGAACCTTCCTTGCATGGCCAGGCCGGCTTAATGCCTGCTCGTCAGGACTTAGTCCATTAGTGCCAATTCCCAGGCAAATAAGCGCCGGGGCATCTTTGGAAGGGAATATAACAAAACTCATCCCGCCATATGGGCCACTTTTAGGTTGGCCAGCGGGGATAAATGCCGCGAATGGTGCAGCATCTTCATTCGTTTCCCCATTTACGCGTATTTGAATCTTTTTATCCCATTTCGCCCCATATCGTTCCCGTGCAAATCTCTCAAGATCTGCTTTTGCAGAATCTGCCCAGGACCCATCCAATCTTTTAACAATCAATTCAGATAATGCCGACATAAAGTGCCTCCGTTCTAGTTAAAAATTACAGATATCAAACATATTTAAAACAAATTACTCCCCTAAGCTTAATTATGGCAGAATTCTGGGCGGGGTTAAATCCATCTCCCACCCGTATTCTTTGGTATCTTCAATCGACTTTGGTGAAGGAAAGCCCTCACTCTCTGCGATTGCCTGAACAAATGCCCCAAGTTGCTTCTCCCCTAGTATAAAATCCTTATATGCTTGCCTTTGCTTTGCATATCTCCATATCCTATCATCATAGCCCCCAGGGTACTTAAGTAGCTCCATAGTTATATCAGTGCCTTTAACAAGGTCTCGGTAAATACGGCCGGTCCGTTGCTCAATAACAGTGGGATTCCAATGCAGGTCATGGTGAATTACGTTGCTGCAAGCTTTTTGCATATCCAGACCTTCCCCGCCAATCTGACTCACAAGCAGAATATGTGGTGGGACCCCTGTGGAGTTGAAGGCCTCTAAAACCCTAGTCCTCCGCGCCCTGGAGCTTTCACCTGTAAATTTCTCGACTATTCCATATTGTCTAAAAGGTAATCTCCCTATTAGCTTATTATACTTAGGAGTGTTTTCTGGCTTACTAATGAAACCGCGAAGCCTGGCGCGCATCTGCCTTACAGAAATTCTTTCCCCACCTTCTCGAGTAAAGTCTTCAGAGATTCTCTTTAATACTTCCTTCCAGTGTTTGATTAAATCTGGGTAGCCACTTCCTCTAAACCGCATGATTCCACGAACAAGTGCGTCATGTATGCATACTCTTTCTTCGAATTCCAATCCCTCGCAATCTTTAACAAACATTTCTTCTAAAGACTGCAAGTTTATCCCAGCGTCATTAAGTATGCGTTGTGCCTTTCTCCACACCTTATTGTTTTTGATAGGCTTTTTTTTGCCCGCTAATAGGGGCTTCCCTTCAAATTCACAAACAATTCCATTTCTTTTTTCCAATAAGGTTTTCTGTGCTTTCGCTATAGTCGACAAGTGATTAAAGAAAACAACTACCTTCTGTGATTGCTTCCCATTGCCCAACAATAAGCATCTAACTCTTTCAATCAAGACGCGCACCTTGGCGTGCGTCCAACCTGAAAACAATTCATCCACTTTTCCTTCCTTCAGATTAAATCTTTTAATTATCTTTTTATGAGGATGCGCCTGGGCAGCCTGGAACTTGCCCCGATGCAACGCAGCATGTGCCGAGCAAAGCCTGCTATAACCATTTGGGAGAAATTTCCCACCGGGAGGCGGCTCATCATCAAACTGCCCATACTTTGCATGGGCATTTTGCCGGAGGTAGGCACGCCCAAAGAGATATAAAGCTGTATCTGCTGCCTCAAGCTTAAACGATGGAGTATGCTCCTCAACTTTTGGTTTGGTATTTCTTATTACCAGAGCGCGCAAATACTCATCAAGACCATCCTGCGCACGGTGCCCAACTTCAACGCCAAAAGTGCGGCCAGTGGGATCTAATGGCGCGTCAAAGTTTATATCAATGCAATTCAGGAGTTCTTTAAACTCTTGTTTTATAGTGCGGGGATCCCCGTCTTTAATCAATTTATCTAATTCCGTATCAAGAAGCTTAAGGCTATATTTGATTGCGTTAACAATAGAGGGCTGAAGAGGCATTTTCCCGCCTGCTTTAAGGTCTGAGATAAGTTCAAAATCAGGCTCATATTTTAAGTCTAGGAAATGCAATAAATGAATAAGCTCCTGCCGACTATCACACTGGAATGGCGTCGCAGATAAAAAAAGGAAAGGGCAGGTTTTTTTATTGTCACGTATACGCTGAAGGGCCCTGGAAAGTTGTGTGGAACATTTACGTGCCTTGTGGGCCTCGTCCAACACAAGCAAATCTAGTTTTGAAACCCATCCTGGCAATTTGCCTCTTGTAAGCTTTCCCGCTTTACTTGTAGGAAACAAGCGTATACTTGATTTTTCCCCATCTGCAGCTCGCCCCATGGCTTTTAAAACCTTTTTAAGGGGTGTATTACCTTTAATGCCGGGCATTGCTGCCTTACAGAATAAACGAATTTCTTCTTGCCATTTCTGAATAAGGCCTGGGGGAAGAAGAAATGCGGCGCGGCGGCCTGTTGTGTGGCTAGCAAGATAAAGCGCTGCCGTTGCCAAAGCCTCCCATGTTTTCCCCATTCCAACTTCGTCCGCCAGTAAAGCTCCGGCTCGCCCCGACATTAGCCGGGGGCCCTCCCCTTTAAGGGCCTGCAATGCGGCCGCCACAGCCCGACCTTGATGCGGTCGAAGAACAGTCTTCCCTTTCTTGGGAAAAGCCCAAAAAGAAGGTCCACCCCACCGTAATGGCTTTTGCCGGCGGCTCATGAGTGCCTCCTTTTCATGACTTTTTCTTTTATTCTGGGGACATATTCTGTTTGACCTTCTATCCACATTCCGCTTTGGGCCCATCGCCCTAGCTGTTTTATAATGCGGGAATCTTTTTTAAAAATATCGCCACGCCAAGCGGAAAAGCCTTTCCTAATCTGCCTAAAGATATTCGGCTCATTCTCTCCAATCTTATCTGAGTTGCTTTGTACAGCAAGTAGCCGAGTAGCTAGAAACAAATAGCAGCCCGTGCGCACTTTCTCCGGTATTACATCAGAGAGACAATCTAAATGCATCTTTTCTCGCCATAATTCTTCCAGTAATCCCATATGAGAGGGGTAAGGGTTTTTAAGATCTTCACCAATAGCCTTGCAAACACTTAAGGATCGCCGCTCATACTCATCTAACTCAGCGTAAACGCCTCCCTCCTGTGAGACGCCATCCCCCGGCTTCCCCCCAGGCCTAGGTTTTTGATGGACACCAGTCCCTAAATTAGGATTTCCTCCCCATAAAGACTCCGCGCCCTCTGGTTCAGGATCAATAGTTTCAAGTAAGGTCAACTGGCCTTTTAATCCACCCCAGACAACTGTCACACGCGCCTCATTTCTTAAAGCAGCTTCTACTTTTCCTCTTTGGTTTTCTGGCAATTGATACAGCCCTGGCCCTTTCTTTGTGGAATAGCTGTTAAGATTAAACCGCTTTTTATTAATTTCCAGAAAAGGAAGCATGGCAGGAAGCTCCGCAGAGGACTGCGCCCAAATCTCAACGGTTCCACTTGCCGGCATGTACCAGGCAATGAGTCCCTCTGTTTCTATCTCAACCTCTCCATCTTCCGGCTTATCCCAGGTCAGGGTATCGTCTGATGGAAGCTTTTGCGTAGGGACTGAATAGTAGAATTCTCTAAATCCTTTTTTTGATACTGGGAGAGCAATCATACATTCAGCACGATGCCGGGATAAGCTTCCGGCTTTCTTGAAAAGCCCTGGCTCAGTAGCATTGGCAGAGCCGGTAACAAGAAGCCCCCCTCCGTTAAAACACTCAAAGGCTAAGACCTTAGAATGAGGAAACTGTGAAACCAACTTACCCTTGGCTATATAAAGACGGTCTTTCCATTTTTTCATCCCCTGAAGGATCCGCTTTGATTTATGCTCCATTGCAGGAACAACTATTTTAATCTGACTGCGAGAAAGTGAAAACTTATCAACCAAGCCGTCCACCGCCACGCTAGAAAGATATGGAGAGAAAACCGTAAGACTTTTGACTGGTTTCCCCTTAAGCAACCTTTTGATTCCATCTGCTATGGATTCATTATCATTATCTAACCACCGGGGCTCATCCTGCCCGGGGCGGTTATGCAAGCCAGCCTCAAGTTGGCTAAGTCTTTTTATCCAGGTAGGATCCACATGCCAAGGGAGTTTGGCAAAACGGTTTTTAAGCCACCTAACTGCACCTAAAACCAAATGCTGCGAGGGTTGCGCAATTAGACTGAATATCTCAAGATTATCCCCACCGAAACCAGGTGCTGTTAAGTTTGCACTGGAAACAGAAAGGGCGACTCCGGTTGTTCCACGGGAAAGCACTATTTTCCCATGTATTCCATTAGAAGGATCCGCAAAGACCGTTCTAAAGCTTTTATTCTGAGACACTTTATGTCGGGCGCCTGTTTTATCACTAAGTATAAGAAGCTGCCCCAGATTAAGATCTTCGCTTCTAACTAAGTCATCAATATGGTTTTCATTAAACTCATAAGTGGTTGCGATGGACCATTTTGCCCCACCAATTTCTTCGGCAGCTTTTGAAATAGCGTCAACTGGATCTTTGAATAAGTGATTAGCAGGCATTTCTGTTCTCCAGTGAAACCTTTAGGTCTCTCCCAAAGCGCCATGCTTGCTGAAGACGCAATGACCCAGCATAATTGCCAGAAAAACTATTAAAAAGATCCTTATCACCTACTACCATCGAGCTGCCATAGCCGGAAACATAACCTTTCCCAGCTTTACGGGCACATTCTTTAGCATATTCAGTCAGATCTTCTCGGGAATTAATTCCAGAAAGAAGTTGTGCAAGTTTTAGTGGTGTACCACTATCAGCGCAATGACCATCCACCTCTATTAGGGCCGCTTTGTCGTCAGGCTGATTTTGCAGCAAGCCCTTAACTCTTTGTATTAACTTATATGGGTCTATCTGATGAAGATGATTGGGCTTAGTCGGGACATCTTCTTTTAATTTATGAAAAGCCCAATCATATAATGACCGCGTTGCCGCAAACACCAAAGCGCGCCCTAATGCAGCACGATATAATCTTCTCTTGGTGTGCTGCGCGGGCTGCGGGTGTTTGTATAAGAAATCGTGGGTCCATGTGTCAGGGCTAGGAAGATGTGAGGCTGCAGCTACTGAAAACAGAGTGTCCTTTAAATAGCCGGAGTGGAGATTGTGCCCTAAACCGCTTTTAGGGAGAGGCTGGTTTGCTAAACAAGCAGCCAATTCCCTAAATAAATGTAGCCGGCTGCCATCCAGGGATAAGACTTTATTTATGCGACTTTCTCGTAAAAGACTAGGTGTATTGCCCCTGGCTATCTTTGTTAAGGTTGCGCGCGTGTTTTGGAAACCAGAAAGGTATTTTTCAGGGGCCCTTGCTTTTATTTTTTCGGGCAAAGAATCCCACAGCCGTGCGTAGCGTTCCCGCGGTCCAAGTACAACCAGGCTTGAGATCCCGGTTTCCCAGCCGGCTGGCTTAGGTTTTTTTATAGGCAATCCGGCAAGAGTCCTAAGACCATAAAGCACAAACTTCTTTTTCAACCGGGCGGGGTAATTCGCCCAAGCATGCTGCCATACAAGCCTAGTATAAGCAGAATCTTCATCTTTTCCAGCTACACTTTTTGAGAAAGACTCAGCCCACCCATGAAACACAAGATACATTAGGTGGTCTGTCTGTGAGGTCAGGCCCGGGCCAGAAGAATTTGAAGAGCGAAAAAGATCATCAGCCATTGAGTCAAGAATTACTTGAGCCCGTAGAGGGTCCCTACGACCTTCATCATCGTTTTGAAGCTCATGTTCAGTTGACCAAAAAATCGGCAAATATTCTTTCATGCGTCCCCTTGCTGCACTTCTATTTAGCTGCCCCGAGAAAATCCGGTAATTTATCTATTTTAATACGCGCTAACTCTGCGGGTTTCTCTTTCCCCAGGGCGGCCAGATTTAGATACCCCTTATACCGCGTATCTGGAGATACCTGAATTAAAGATGCCGTTTCTTTTGTTATAAAGAAAATCCCTGGTTTTTTAGTTGCATATGTGACTGCGAGGATTAATATATAGTTATCTCTAAAATCGCTAGGACACAGCAATTTATTAAAATCTGAACCATAACTGTCACGTATTGTTTTAATTTGAATATCAAAATACTTAAGCCGGCCATCTTCCGCAAAACGCAGTATCGCATCTATGCCCTGATCATCTGCTATCGTTAGATATAGGTCGAACCCTGACTTCATCAAATCAAATATCACCTCCATTTCACTGATTTTCCCTTTACGAGCAGTTTCCATTTCTTCCCATTTCAACATACATATACCTTTTCCATTTGTTTATTTGCTTAAAACAACCAAAGGCGCTTCCCTATTACCTCTTTTCATTTTTAAGGGGCCACTTATCTATTATTTACTCTCACCTTCTAATATCTAAAGGGACATATGCATCTGTATTAATATACTCTGAGTTTATACATATCATCCGTGACCCCTCGCGTGGGTCGAACCTTATAGGCCCACTACCTTGTGGCTTAAACACTACAAGCAAGGCCTGCATATCAACCTGAATTTTATCGCCATAGAATTCAGTCGCCCTATGAAAAAAATCTTTTAAGATAGAAAACAACACGGTGCCCTGCCTCAAAGGATTTTGCAACCCTAATGCCCGTGTAATTTCTTCTAGATATCCTTCTATTCCTTCTCCCCTATGTTGCGCCCACACATTAAGGAGTCTAGTTAAAACGTTAACTCGTACAATTTCCTGATTGTGATTTAGAGAGATCCTTCTATTTCTGGCGGGGCCTTTAATTTCATCTGAATGATCCCATTTGCTTTCACCGACAATCCAATAGCCTTTTTGTTTATCCTTGGTTTTAGCGAATATTATAAAGTCCGGCTCACCAACCTGAGCCCTCCCAAAACTTGGACGGTAAAATGTTACAGTTGTACCTTTTCCTAATGTAATAGGCGAAGGCAGAACTAGCTCTCTTTGTAACTGATTAGATAGCCGACTAAGCTTAGTCGGTGATATTAGATATGAAAGCGTTAACGCATCTTCCCCGTAACCAATTACCTCTGCCATCGTCTATCCCCCTAATAATTCCGATAAACCTTATCTAACCCAAATCCAGTCACAACAAATGTGTCGATTTAAAATTATTGATATCCGGCCGAAGCAAGTTTTTAAAGGCTTTGCGGTTATTAGGGCCTTTCTGTGCCTGGCCCCGCCATTTCTTCATTAGATTGCGCCATGGGCTTGTAGGTGTTAATGCTTGAAAACAATCCCTTGGCAAATGACCCTTCAAATCATTTAAGGCATAACAAACCAGCTGAAAATGTATCCTGCTACCGGGAGAAATATGATCTACCGCCGCATAAAGGGGATGACAGCCCTTCCCCCCTTGTACGGGAGTACCTTTCTTCTTATCGAAAACCATTTTCACCTGGGATAAGGCACAGCGCCCCTTCTGCCGTATCACCAGAGTGCGTAGGGCACTGGGAGGCAGTCCTTGTTTCTTTTTAGACGCCCATGCCTTTTGTGTCCTGCTCAGCTTATACACATAACCTCCAAAAGGTTCTGCAATGTCGTGGATTATTATTGATATAAGTATTTTTGGAAATCAATAAATGTTCTACGGATATCCTGAACATCTCCTAACAATACAGTCGCATCATCAATTTCGTGATATTTCAATTTAAGGAGTGCAGGGATTTTTTCTTGATCCAGCT
Source organism: Candidatus Wildermuthbacteria bacterium GWA2_46_15 (assembly GCA_001823105.1). Lineage (GTDB taxonomy): Bacteria > Patescibacteriota > Minisyncoccia > Minisyncoccales > GWA2-46-15 > GWA2-46-15. The sequence continues at coordinate 35,390 of MHTO01000004.1, forward strand.
CCTCAACACCGGTTTCGATATATTTAGTCAGCACAAAATCAAGAAACTCATGCTGCCGTGAGGTTAAGCCGATAAACATCTTTGCTTTTGCCTGCTCTGCACGTTCTGCACGTGTTATGGGCTTAATAGCGAAAGAAACATATTCCAGCACATCAAAGAGATCGCTTTTTTCTGCTGCTATTAATTTCTGCAGCATGGACAGATCATCGTGGTTATAGCCGGCCGCTGCTAACTTTTCAAGGAAGGCATGACGTGTTATTGGGTTGGCCCATATATTTCTAAGTTCCGCTTCATCTTTAAAGAATTTCGGCAATTCCCCATATAACCCGGCTACGAATTCTTCGACAGACATTGGTTTCCCATCTGCCCCATAGAACGATGTGGTAATCATATGCTGAATCACTAGCTCTTTCCCCGGCGCAAGCTTGATTTTTATTTTCTTAAGGCATACACATGGGCTTTGCCCGCACTTCGGGCAAACTGGCTTCGGGCAAATGCAAGGTCTTTGGCCGCATACCGGGCAGGGGTTCGGCGGTTCTTTTACGCAAACACATGGTTTCTGCCCACAGGTTTCGCAGGTCTCAGGTTCTGGCTCACCGTCCCAATCTTTATCGGAAAAGTGATGGCAGGCTCCTACAAAGTCGTAGATCGTGAAGTAATACTTGCCCTCAAACAAGCGCGTGCCGCGGCCGATAATCTGTTTAAACTCAACCATGGACTTAATAGACCGCATCAGGACAATATTGCGTATATTGCGGGCATCAATTCCTGTGGATAACTTCTGAGAGGTTGTAAGTATGGTCGGGATAGTCTTGTCATTATCCTGGAAGTCTCTTAAATGTTGTTCCCCCAGTTCGCCGTCATTAGCCGTGACACGCTGGCAATAGTTCGGATCCGGGTTCTTCTTGTACTGATTTATTAAATCACGTACTAGTGCTGCATGACCTTGGTTGGCGCAGAAGATCAGAGTCTTCTCGTTTTGGTTTATTTCAGAAAGAAGTATTTTTACCCGTTCGGCTTCTCGTTCTTTTATCTCAATAGTCCAGTTGAAATCAGGCTCGGCATAAACCCTGCCTGCCTCGACATCCCCTTCTATCACTTTGTCGTCTGGGACATAAA
>MHTO01000004.1:36555-36940 GCA_001823105.1 Candidatus Wildermuthbacteria bacterium GWA2_46_15
AGGAAGCCGTCGTTTATTCCTTCTTTAAGGGAATAGATATATACTGGCTCATCGAAGTACTCATAGGTGTCCCGGTTTTCTTCACGTCGTGGGGTGGCGGTAAGGCCCAGCTGTACAGCTGGCGAGAAATACTCGAGAATGCCTCGCCAGTTGCCCTCGTCATTGGCACCACCGCGGTGACACTCGTCAACAATGATGAAATCAAAGTAGTCTTTAGGATAGCTGCCAAAATACGGGGTATTATCCGGGCCGCTCATGAAGGTCTGGAATATTGTAAAGAAGATATTCCCATTGGTCGGAACCAAGCCTTTCTTGCGTATTTCGTCTGGTTTTATACGAACCAAGGCATCATCAGGGAAAGCCGAGAAGGCATTGAATGCCTGGT
>MHTO01000004.1:36953-44158 GCA_001823105.1 Candidatus Wildermuthbacteria bacterium GWA2_46_15
AGCAAAATGCGCTCTTTGCCATCTGCAATTGCAGAAATGACATTATTGATAGCAGTTTCCTGATAGTAATATGGATTGTACCCGCCGGCATTCTCAAAGGGTATGGCGTCCAGTTTTTCGCGGCCTTCGTTTTTAACGGGGAAGGATCTCTGCCAAAGCTCGTCCGGGGTAGGAAAGGCGGGGACCGCGCCCTCTTTCCCGTCCAGCATATTGATATGGTAAATTTCTATGCCGTTTGCGGCTATGGCGGTATCTAAATGAAGTTTGTCGGCATAGTTTTTTGCCTGTGCTACGCCTTCAGATACATCCTGCTCATTGCTTTTGGCCTCTACGGCTGCCAATTTCCGGCCTTTATACGATAACACATAGTCGGCTTTTAGCGGCTTTTCGCGCCGGCCGCCACCCTGTATCCTGCCGGTGGTTATATAATACTCCCTGTGTATCTTGGACTCGGGAACAACATTCCAGCCGCTTTCTTTAATTTTGGGATCAATAAGTTCAGCTCTGGTGTCGGCTTCATTCATATTACAAAGCCCCATTAAATGCCTTATGTAACACCGATTTTTTCAATTCGTCCAAAGACGCAAGCTTTTTATTATATAGCGACTCGAGGTGGTGTGTTTCGGCAACAACTTTATCAAGAGTCTTAGCAATCCTACACTGTTCAGAGGTTGAGATTGGATAAGTAACAGAAAATCGCTCTGCCAAAGTCGAACGGGCAAGTTCAGTCTGTCCGCCGCAACCTTCACCGGCTTCTTTTATTAAATCCTCTATTGCAACTAACATATAGCCAAAGAAATCCAGATTCAATATCTCTTGCCTTGGGCGAACAATGGTTATGTGAGAGTCAACTATGGTTCGTTCAGCTGGTTGCTTACGAACTTGGGCAACGCGTCCGAGTGTGCCGGTACCTGTTGAGTTCACTAGGACATCGCCAAGGCGAATAAACCTTTCTTCAGATATAGGTTTGTAAGAAACATCATGTCGCCGAGATAGTGAATAGTTGATTTTGTGGTCGCGAATACACTTTTGATTCAGAACACAAACACCGGCTTTCTCTGTGTATTTAGGCGATATTCCACGATTAATAAACACACATACCTCGTGGAGTTTTTGCTGTTTCCATCCCGTTTTCATAATAGACCCTTTATATTTTTTAGTACCCTGCAACTTTCTGCATCCAATCCAGCAATTTCCTTAATAATTTCCTGAGGACTACGATACAGTACCTCTTCCTCCCCATTGGGATTCTTTACCGAAATGTCATATGTTTCCATACTAACTTCTCTCATATTAACGCTCCAGGATTTTGGAGAATCTGTCATCTTTCTCTGGAGCATTAGGAAGTCTTCTAGATCCTTATCATTAAGAGGTTCGGTTTTGCCAAGATTTCGGCCCGGATCCAGCTTGTAATACCAAATCTTGCGGGTAGGTTTACCTTTCTCGAAGAAGAGCACCACGGTCTTAACTCCAGCGCCAGTAAAAGTCCCGCCCGGTAAATCCAGGATTGTATGTACATTGCAGCTTTCCAGGAGCAGCCTGCGCGTACTGACCGAGGCGTTATCAACATTGGAAAGAAATGTGTTCTTTATTACAATACCAGCCCGTCCGCCGGCTTTAAGCATTTTAATGAAATGCTGGAGGAATAGTGTGGCGGTCTCCCCTGTCTTTATCGGGAAGTTCTGCTTAACTTCATTACGCTCCTTGCCGCCGAAAGGTGGGTTGGCCAATACAACATCAAACCGGTCTTTCTCCTGTACAATGGACAGGTTCTCTGTAAGAGTGTTTGTGTGGATGATATTTGGAGCCTCGATCCCATGCAAAATCATATTCATGGTTCCGATTATATAAGCCAGCGGCTTCTTTTCTTTGCCGTACAATGTCCTTTTCTGGAGGGTTTCAGCGTCTTTAGTGGTTAACCCGCTGCCGGATTTTAAATACTCAAATGCCTCAACCAAAAAGCCAGCCGAGCCTACGGCGCCGTCGTATATCTTTTCTCCAATTTTGGGGGCGACCACTTTTACAATAGCCTTAATCAGCGGGCGGGGCGTATAATACTCACCACCGTTTCTCCCGGCATTCCCCATGTTTTTGATTTTATCCTCATAAAGATGCGACAACTCATGCTTTTCTTTATGGCCCCGAAAGCGCAAGCCGTCAACCAGGTTAATAACCTCGCGCATATTGTAGCCACTCTTAATCTTATTTTGCAGCTCGTTGAAAATTTCACCTATTTTATATTCAAGACTGTCTGCACGTTCTGCATCAGTTTTAAACCGTTTCAGGTATGGGACTAGCTTTTGGTTAACGAAATCCCCTAAATCGTCACCTGTCAGGGCCTTGTGGTGATCCAGCTTACTGTCTTTATCCTTAGGGCAGGCCCAGACATCCCAACGGTACTCCGGTGAGATAATCCATGAATACTTCTTGCCAGCCAATTCAGCTGCCGTTTTCTTGTCTTTCTCTAAATCATCAAGGTACTTAAGAAAGAGAATCCAGGAGGTTTGTTCAACATAGTCCAGCTCACTTGAGCACCCGGCATCTTTATGCAAAATGTTGTCGATGTTATCAAAAGCCTGCTCAAACATAATAATTCCTTAATAGCAACCAATTGGTTTAAATTTTAGGACGAGCTATTTTCCCCTGGATAACGTTAAAGAAATTAAAAATTATCTGGCATTTTCATGTTCTTCGTTAAGGAAAGTGTAACAAAATTACTTATGCTTTCCTATTTTCGCTATCTTATTGATATCAATGCGTCTTGGGCGTCTTGGCTCAGTCTCAGTAAAGACATCCATATCCCGGGCATGTGCTGTGGCGCTAGCTCGTAACCTTTCAAGTTCCTTATGAAAAGCATTTGCTTCATTGTGTTCCAGATTTAGAGGGATATTATGAGGGATTATCAGGCTTTTTTCTATTTCCCATGGCCATGGATGTAACATCCAGCACACGCGTGCATGGGCATCCATCCATTTATCTAAGGCTTGTTCACCTTTATTGGTAAATGTCATTCTGTCCCCATTCCCAACACGATGCAATGGGAAGCCTAGCTTTCGCTCTAGAAGGATTCCCAGTGTCTTTCTTAATGTGGAGCCCGACGCATTATTGCAGTAATGCATTGATATTCGCCTGCGCAATGTTGCGGCTGATTCGCGGCGCGAGGGTGAGATCCCAAGGTATAAAAGGCTACTTCCATCAACTTTATGCAGGTTCTCCCCAGGTACTAAGGTGGGGATACAATCGAAATACCAGGCATATACCCCCGGTTTTGCCGGGACATGACTGTCGTGTCCTATACATTCCATTCTGGTATATAGTCTTTTGGGTTTAAAAAGTTCATCGTACATAGTAGCGGGCTCCTAATTCTCCCAGCGCTGCACACCGCGCTGTAGGGCTACTGTTTCAATAGCTTCTGAGAGAGCTGAAAATGCCGGGATCTCCCAGTTATTCTCCTGTGGCCCGCGGAGGAGGGTTCTTGAAAGTTCTGCCTGGAAGCGGAGTGGGGCTTCCTGTTTGGCTATGCGCCAGAAACCAACAATACGGTCTTTGCTGGCGTAGAGGGTATGCCTGGTTACTATCTTATCCCGCTTTTGATTGTTTACATGGGGATCGGCTGGCAGCAGGTTCCAGAGGTCATTGTTATGCCAGAGAGTGAATGGGATTACATGGTCTATATGTGCCTGTCCGGGTTTTAAGGTTTTGCCGGTCCAGACGCATTCAAGTTCTTTGCCGCAGTAAATCTGCCTCGCCTGGGTCACCATGCGGTCGGCCTCAGGGCGGATTATAAGCCGGGAGAGTATATCCTGCACAGGCACTTCTTTTTTTGTGAATTCATGGCTTAGTTCAGCCCAGCGCATTGTAATAGCCTCGCCAATCCAATGGCCTAAGAGGCACATCTCGCGCCATAGTGTAGCTGGGATATATATGTGGCCCAGTGCGCCTAACAGGTCTGTTGGGGTTTCGCATTTAGGTAAGCGTAGCGAGCCTTTGTGTAAGAATATGCGGGGCACGTCTTTGGCGGCGCCTCCGGCATATTGAATGGGACCGCTGACAATAGTCGATGCAATCGAGGTTGCCGCCTTTTTTAATAGGGCGGTCTGCGCGCTGTTCAGGCGGCCACTTTCAAAAAGAGAATAAAAGGAATCTAGCCCACCGCGGCCGCAGGCATCTATAAGCCGGCGTAGGTCACCGCGGAAAGATAGGCCTCTGGCCCTAACTCCAACTTGCATTTCCGGCAGGTTCAGTTCCGTGTCTATAAGTGGCCAGTAGTAATACAGCCATTTTTCAACTAATAGGCCCAGCGGCAGGCTGACTATGTCCCCCGGCAGGAACCGAGCGTGCTGGGAGGAGGTCTGGGCTATTTCGCATAGTGCTTTGAGTAGTGCCAGCTTGTAGGTTGCAACTTTCTTGTCGCGATTTATTATTGATTCTATCTGGTCTACCGGGCGGGTGCCTATGGAGTTTTCCAAAGAAAATACCAGGGTGGCCCATTTAATTGGGCGGCCAAGGGTGTCTTTTGAGATTTCAGAGGCTAGGACTTTGAAGCCTAGGCGTTCAAACATCAACTGCACTTCAGCAGGCTGGCGCAGTGAGAATAGCCTGGTGTCGTCTGGATCCTGAGGCCGCTCCGTGCAGAATGAGCAAATGAAGAGGCCGTTAGCTTTAAGCAATGTCTTTATCTGGAAGGCGAATTCGAAGAGTTCGTGATCAGGCAGATGCATGATTACGGCCGAGGCCAGGACCGCATCAAATTTCTGGTTTAAGAATTGATCGCCTTGCTGGCAGGGGAAGGACTGTTGCTTTAGTGTTACTTTTGAGGAGAGGCCTGTGGCGGCGATAGCTTTTACTGCCTGTGCGAGCATTGCGGGGCTGGCGTCCGTGGCTAGGACCTGGCAGCCCAGGGCTGCAGCATAGGCGGCATCCCTACCGCAACCGCAGCCAATCTCAAGCACGCGGCCCTGCGCGGGCAGCCAGCGGCTTAATAGCGCCTGTATCTCTTTAACGTCAGCCTGCTTGTACTTAGCAGCCAGCGATTCAGAGTTGGCGTTATAGTAGTCTAAGGTTTCTAAGTGCATATGCTTGGCAAAGACAGCTCGTTCCTTTCTCTTACAAATATATAACTCCCTGTGCGACCAGGGCGGGAATATTAATATGGCCATGCTGCTTGTAGTAATTAATGGCCGCAGCCAGGTTTTTAAGTGGGTCCCTTGGCGGAGTATTTGTATTATCGTTTAGATTCCTATTTCTCCCACTTAGTTGGCCTATTACCGCAACCAGGCGGCCAGTGCCCTCATAGAAATCCACGGATTGCCTGGCGAGTCTACGCCTTTGGGGGAGCGGGCCCCATCTCTGCGGGCTAAGAAATGCCTGTTGCCGCTGAACATGCACGTCATTAAAAAGATGATTCATGTTTATATGGGCGGCGTAGTCTTTCGCCCCCATTACTGTTATCGGGAATGTTTTGAGGAACTTCGAGTATAGGTCAAACCCAGGAAAGCCCCTATCATTGCATAGGAAACTACGTCTATGCGGCCAGCGTGGATCAAGCGCTAGATCTCCCCCAGGGGAGTACTTGGATGGCATGTGATTTATTTCTGTAGTGAAGCATTTGCTGTAAAATGAATTTGGATAATCATCCACATCTCTTTCATACCGATAATTATTGCCGGTTACGTAATTAATAAGCCGCTCACAAACACCCCACGTATGGGTGTGCCTAGCGCCAGGTGTTACAAACACCTGATTCTGTTGATATCTATGGGTGTAAAAACCGTTCTTGAACGGGTAAACGGCACAGAACTCGTGCGCTGAATTATATTTATGGGAAATAATGCTTTTCCAGTCAAAGTAGTTGTTAATGCTCTCCATGAATAATTTATCGATATAATTCCGTCCGTTATTCCCTGGGGTTTCCCTGCTAACCAAATCAAAGGCTTTTTCCTTCCCAATAATTAGAATTTCAGCATTAGGATTTCCAAAACCTACATAATAGGGGTTAGCCAAGTTTACGATATCCTGGTGTGGAATTGGGTTATCATCTTCATCCTGCCCAATAGCGGCCGCAAAATTGGGAATGGCTCCCATTTCAGCCCAAAGAGCGAGCCTTTCCTCCTGGGTGTCCAGGCCAACCATCATCATGGCTAAGGCGCGAATTTCCTCGTTTTCAAAATTTAATCCGCCTATATAGTGCGCGTATTCCGCGTCCCAGTCGTGCTGGGCAACCAGGTCTACTAGCTTTGGGTTAATTGGCATGTCGTATTTCCTTATACATGGAACAGCTTTTATTATTTACCTTGTTCCCTTTAGACGCGCTATAAATTCTTTGGGGGTATTTGGGGCCAGGTCTTTCTTGTTGCACCCCTATAAACCTGGCCCCATAACCATCCGCTTGTTAAACTACTTCAGCAATACAGCCAAGTTCCTTCCGACGTCGAAGCGGATATTCGAGAGTATCTCTTCCGAGTCGGAATCCGGCTTGGCGATCAGCTCAGCATTACCAAGGCAATAAACCAGGAAACAGATAGGGTTAAGGACCTCGGCATTGTTAGCGTTCCGCTCGATGAACTCTTTATAGAAGGGATGCTCGTCGTTCCAGTAGATAACCACTGTCTCGCGCTCCTGATCAGCCTCATAGAGAGGCCCTTTCTCACCGAGGTTACGATGCGCGAACCTGGCTTTTAAAGCGGCAAGGTCTACGCGTTTACGCTTCTGTATATTAAGGCGAGGGCCGTGTGTCTCTATGTCTTTATGGATTTTCTCCGTAGTTTTTTCGTCCCTCGGCTCGCGCTTTTCTATCTCGACCTGCGGTAGTTTAAGCAGGTGGGATTTTTGAGTGATAAATTTTTCCACCTCAGAGAAATCCTCCTTGTCCCCACGGTTACTCTGCTGCCGGACTTTCGCTTTTGCCCTGACCTGCTTTATAAACGGGTTACACAGCGTTTCGACTTTATTCTTAATGCTTTGACCTAGGACTATTTTATTCTTGCTAAAGTTCGATGACAGCACGGTGTCGAGGGTGCCCGGGTAAGAGAATTCAATACGAAGCGTGTTGAAGTCATTGTGCTTTGGGAATATTCCCAGCGTTTCTCCGGAAATTATTTCGCGGTTATTCCGAAGCACGTAGAACCCCTGATTTGGGATATTTATCCCCTTTTCCTTATTGATGGATGGGCCATAGTCCCGCAGCTCCGCTATAGACACCTTTA
>MHTO01000004.1:44176-54345 GCA_001823105.1 Candidatus Wildermuthbacteria bacterium GWA2_46_15
TTATATCCTCCTCAAAAAGGATGCTCGGCTCGTGATCATATATCGGGTCGATGGCTTTGACTTCTTTTCCCTGTACAAAAATGCGTATTTTCCCGGCCTTAATGAATTTTCGGTATACCTGTCCGAAATGGGAAGAGAGGTTCTCTGCGAGCCCGTTTACCTTTTTCCACTGGCAATTATCGATTCTGTTGATCGTAACCACCGTCCCCGTGTTTCTACGAGGAACCTCGTCGACTGGTAAACATTTCTGTCTGTCCAGCATACATACATCGAACTGGGCAATGGTCGCAGCACTTGCTGGCTCGAGTGTTTTAACGAACTCATTCCTACTGAAGACCAGGTCCAGGTCTTGTACGGATCTAAAGGTATCACCTGTTGCGTCGCGGGTAATCACTTCCAGGTAGGTCCCCATAGAGATGCTTGCGGTTACCAGCCCCATGCCATATAAGCCGAGGTCACAAGAAGCGTTCTTGTCGGCCTCAGAGCCGAGCTTAAGGGCCTCGTCTAGAATTTCTTTAGACATTCCTACGCCATTGTCGGAAATAACTATGCTGGACACGTCGCTCTCGGAGTCTTCGCGCTTTTTGTCGGACATAATGTCCACCCAGACATGCGTGGCATTGGCGTCGATTGTATTATCGACCAGGTCCGCAAGGGCGGTTAGGTTGTTATAGTCGAGGTGCCGGAGGGAATAGACTAATTTTCCGGCGTTGGGGAGATTGGGTACAAGTGAATCTTCGTTTGTCATATTATTTTCCTTTCTGATAAGAATCAGAACTGTTTTCTGCGATTTGGGCGGAAGAAAGATCCTCTGCCGGGTAAATAAAAAAGCACGCCTTAAAAATAGGTGTGCCTAGGAATAGTCGATCATTTTGTGCCTCCCCTGCTCGATAAAGCAACCGAACAGTTTTACCGAAAGATTGTTCCAATATGGATCGGAACATGTTAAGTATACCTCAGGCTAGGGAGATCTTCAAGGGCCATAGGACCTATACCCATATAGGCCCTCATGTTTAATGTATTTTTCGCGTTATCAAATGGCATATTGTCTCTACTGCCGTGTAATCATACCCCTAAAAACTTCGCGGTGCTCCCGGTTTTTCCCGGGGTTATTTCCAGCCTGGTTTCTACCAGGGTTTTGAGTTCCTGGACGTGGGAGATTATGCCTACCAGGCGGCCGTCTTTGCGGATTTCTTCCAGGGCGCGCATGGAGAGGTCCAGGGTTTCGGGGTCCAGGCTGCCGAAGCCTTCGTCTATGAAGATGGTGTCCATCTTTAGGCCGCCGGCGTAGCCCTGGGAGACGTCCGAGAGGCCCAGCGCCAGGGAGAGCGAGGCCAGGAAGCTTTCGCCGCCGGAGAGGTTGGCGGCGGGTCTTGAGGTTCCGGTGTGGGTGTCGAAAACCTCCAGCTCAAGGCCGCCGGCGCTGCGGCCGTCGGACCGCTCCTGGAGGCGGCGCAGGCTGAACCTGCCCTGGCTCATTATGCTCAGCCTGGCCGAGGCCTGGAGCAGGACATCGTCCAGGAAACCGGCCAGGACAAAGCGCTGGAAGGATAAGTTCCAGCCGTTTTTACCGTTGGCGACATCGGACACCTGGCCGTAGACTTCGAAAGCCTTTGAAAGCGCCGCGATTTCTTTCTGCTCTTTGGCTACGGCGGTAAAGACGCGGTTTGATTCAGCCAGCGCGGCTTCTGCTTCTGCCAGGATCTTCTGGGAGCTCTCGGCCGCGGCTTCGGCGGCTTCTGTGTCCGCTGTTACTTTTACCAGGTTGGGGCGTTTAAGAGCCGCAACTGCGGTCTTGGCGCGGTCTGAGCGGTTTTTGGCGGAGGCCAGGGTTTTGCCGTAGTCTTCGATAGCCCTCCGCATGTCTTTGCGCACCCCCTCTTCCATTTTTGCGTCTTCATAATCTTTTTCACCGCTGAAGCCGCCATGGGTTATAGCGGAGATGAACTCCTTTTTTTGTTTTCTCGCCTCTCTGGCGACTTTTAGTTCGGCGGCCTTGGCTAATTCGGATTTTTTCGACGCGACAGAATAGTACTCGCTGGCATTCTTATCTGCCGCCTTGGCGCTGTTTAAAGCTTTTATTAATTGCGCGGCCTCAGCCTCTGTTGTTTCTATGGCGGCCTCAAGGCTGTCCGGGGTTGAGATACCTTTGGGAAGGCGCTGGCGCGCGGACTCGGCTTCGGCTTTTAGGCCGGAGGCTTTTTCCCTCTCGGCGTTCAGAGCGTTTGTTTTTTTCTTTTGGCTGGTTTCAAGAGCGAGCTTATTGCTTTTGGCGCCGGTTAATTTTTCCTTAGCGGTTTCGCCGGCTTTTATAGCTGTTTTTAATTCGACGACTTTGTCTTTTAAGGTATCCAGGCGGCCGGCGGAAGCGCGCCAGCCTTTGGGACCCTCCGCTATAACGGCTTCTTCCGACCCTATGGTAGCTTTAAGGGCGGCCAGGGCGCTTTCGGCTTCGCCAAGGCGCTTGTTTTCCTGGTCCAACTCTTCCCTGGCGTCCTTTAAGCGGGCCTCTATTGCGGCCCTTTGATCTTCCGGCAGCGCACCTTTGGCGGCGGCAGGCTTAGGGTGCTCTTTTGAGCCGCAAACCGGGCAGGGGGCCCCGTCCTCCAGCGCGGCCGCCAGGTGGGCGGCGAAGACGCGCTCAAGTTTAGCTATAGCCGCAGCATGCTCCGCTTCTGTCTTTTCAACTTTTGCTTTCTTTTTTGTGACGGAATCCGACAGGGAGTCTTTGCCCGCTTTGAGAACCTTACGTTTTTCCTCTAAGCCGCTTAACTTCTCTGAAGACTTGGAGAGGCGTTTTTCCAATTCCAGCTGGCTTTCGGCCGCGGCTAAGGCTTTGGAGGCTTCCCCGGCTTTGTCCTTTGTGGTTTCTAAAAGCGCGATCTCTTTTTCTACAAAGCACAGTTCCTGTTTAAGCGCTTCGGCTTCGTCATTATATTTAGCGCAGGCCTGCTGCGCGGCTTCAAGCGCGGCGGCTTTGGAGGAATATTCCTTCAGCACAGGCTTCAGATCTTTTAACTTGGACGCATTGGCCTCCAAGTCTTTAATGCGCGGATCGGTTTTTGCGGCCTTTTCCAGGTCTTTTTTGGCTTTTTCAGCGTCGGCCGCGGCTTCTTTAAGCTCAAGCAGGCTTTCGGCCTCTTCCTGTTTGGCGACGAACAGAAGCCGCTCGCTTAACTGCCAGAGGTCCTCATAAGTCCGGAAGGAAGCCGCTTTTTCCGCCCGATTCAAAGCTTTCCTCTGCTTCTCTATTTCGGCCTCAACGGCTTCTATGGCTTTAAGCTCGGAGGAGGCCGCGTCTAATTCTTTGTATTTCGCTTCACAGGCCTGGGCTTCCTGAAAAGCTTTGCGGGCGGCCTGGGCCGCTTTTTTATCTTCGGCGGCGATCTGGTCTTTGCCGGTTTTTTCAGTTTTCTGTGTTTCTATCTTTTCTTTAAGCTGCTCTTCTGTCTCCACCCCGGCGGCTGACAGGGCGCCTTTAATTTCCGAGGAAACTTTTGCTATCTGGTCGTACAAAGTCTTGGCTTTTACCTGCAGGGCGTCCTGGATAAGCTTATAATAGCCGGTTTTAAAGAGGGCTTCCAGGATGGGCTCCCTTTCTTTGGCGCCGGCGGAGAGGAATTTCTGGAACTTGTTCTGCGGCAGCATTATGATCTGGGTGAACTGGTCGGCTTTCAGGCCAAGCAGGGACTCCGCCTTCTCGGTGCATTCGCTGGCGGTGAAGTCGCCGAGCAGGGTCCAGTCTGTGCCGGAATATTCCCAGATGGCTGCTTCGGCCTGCCTGGTGGTAAAGCCTTCCCCGCGCTTTTTCTTAACGTCCTGGGCGGGGGCGCGGCGGACCTTGTATTTTTTTGCGCCAAGGGAGAACTCGAAGACTACGGAGACCTCGGTGCCTTTTTCGGCGAAGTCGCTGACCATCCTGTCGCCCTGGCGCTCCTGGCCGGAGGTTTTGCCGAACAGGGCGTAGCAGATGGCGTCCAGGATGGTGGTTTTGCCGGAGCCGGTTGGGCCTGTGATGAGGAAGAGTGATTTCTCGCCCAGGACGGTGAAATCTATTACCGTGCCGGCTCTGTAAGGGCCGAAGGCGTTTATCTCAAGTTTAATGGGTCTCATTCCGCTTCCCCCTGCGCTTTTTCAGCCGCGGTTACGCCTTCCTTGAAAGCGGCCGCTGCGGTATCATGCTGAAACCCGAGCTTCCGCAGTTCTTCCTCAAACTTGTAATACTCGGCCCGGCTGACCAGCTTCACGACGCAATCCACATCCTCGGTCGGGCGTATCCCCGGAGCGGCTGGATCGGCCAGATAAAGGGCCACCGTACTGCCGCCGACAAAAACTACTTTTTCGCGCAGCGGGCCGAGGCCTTTGGCTATTTCAGCCAGCATTTCTATGTTTTTCATTTATCCATTACCGCTAAAAATCTGGACTCCAGTTCCTTCGCGGCAATGACCTTTTCCCTGGCGCGGCCGACCCTGAGGGCGTCAATCAAAGCAAGGAGCTCGTATAACTTCCTGTCATTTACAGCTGCCAGGGGGGCCTTGGGATATAGCGGTTCTATCGCCTGGCCGCGGACTTTACCATCATCCCAGGGCCACACATAGACGTCCTCTTTAGATGCGACTATGCTTTTAGACAAGGGCGGCGCTGAGTGGGCCGTGACGATACCGCGGCAGATGGGACCGGGCCTGGCCGGGAACACATAAGTCAGACCGTGTACAAGGAATTCGAGCAGCGCTGTTTTCATGACTCTTTTTTTTGCCGAATCAATAAACCTTGCCGTTTTGCAGCGATCGAGGGCAAAACTTATCTCTGGCTGGGAAAGCTCCAGGGCGGCTGCCAGGTCTACATGGCGCCAGGGTTTATCCCCAAGCACAACCAGTTTCAGCATTATAACGATATCCTGCGGCTTAATTCCGTTAAAAGGTCTCATCCCCAGAGTATAGCAGACAATATTTCATATTTCAATATGTTATATTAACTGTTCCACACCACAAAATGGTGTGCTTAAACATGCAGGCCGCAGGTGTTTATCTCAAGTTTAAGGGGTCTCATTCCGCTTCCCCCTGCGCTTTTTCGGCCGCGGTTACGCCTTCTTTGAAAGCGGCTGCCTGGTCTTTGGACAGTTCATCCGGGGTTACCTGCTTGTAGAACGAGGAGAACAGCTCTACCGGGCTTTTTTCGCGCTGGGCGCGGGTCATGGCCACGCCGGCGGCGGGGGCCAGGAGCGGCCTTTCTATGTGCAGGGCGTTGGGATAGACTTCGCGCAGGCGGCCCATGGCGTCGAACACGGGACCGGCGTCGAGGAGCCGGGCGAGGATATAATCTTCTTTGCTTTTATCGCCGCGGCCGGCTTTAATTATTTCATCCAGCTTGCCTTCTACCACGCGCAGCTCGCGGCGCAGGGTTATGGGGATATCTTTCAGGGTGCAGTCGCCTTTGGCGTCCATTTCGCCCAGGAGAAAACGTTTTTTGTGTTCTTTTTCCGAGAAGGAATATTTATAGAGAGAGCCGGAGTAGGCGATATTGTTCGCCTGCTTCTGGGGGCCGTGCAGGTGGCCCAGGGCGGTATAGTTGAAGTCGGAGAAGATGGTTTTTTCTACGGCCTCGCTGCCGCCGATGGAGAGCGGGCGTTCGGACTCGCTGGTGGTTCCGCCGGTCAGGAAGACATGGGCCAGGGCTATCGAGCGGGTGTTTTTGGGGTGGGCGGCTTTCAGGCGCGCGACCAGGGCGGCCAGGCCGGCGTTCTGGTCTTTCAGGCTTGCGTCTTTAAGGCGGTCGCGGAAGAGTTCGGTGCCGGCATAAGGCAGGGGGTAGATGTGGATTTTACCGTGCTTATCGGTGAGCTCCACGGCTGAGATGTCGGCTTTCAGGTCGCCGCGGATGAAGAGGTTGTTTGCCGCGAAGAGGCGGGAGCCGAAATCCAGGCGCTCGGGGCTGTCGTGGTTGCCGGCGATGAGGATGACGGGGATTTTGAGGGAGAGCACCAGCGTGGACAGAGTTTCGTCGCAAAGCTGTACGGCTTCCGGCGGCGGGACGGCCCGGTCGTAGATGTCGCCTGAGATAAAGATGGCGTCAGGCTTTTCGGCCTTTGCGAGTTCAATAAGCTGGGCCAGGGCGTGGGCCTGGTCTTCTATCAGGCGGTTTTCGAACAGAAGTTTGCCAAGGTGCCAGTCGGATGTGTGGATGAATTTCATTGTTGCCCCTCTAAGCCCGGCTGTAAACCGCGGATTTTGAAACGATACTATAATTCGCCGGTGCTTTATATACCCTAAAACGGGTATGAGTAATTATAGCGTTGGGGTGCGACAAGGGCTTGTCGCTGGCGGGATTAAATAAACCAGTGTGCTTATGGTTGCGTGGGCCGGCACTGCGCGTTATAGTAACCCCGAAAGCTACAACACACCCTTTGTGAGCGTAAGGAAAGTTGCCCACCTGGGCGGGCTGCTATTAGTATTTTTGGGAATCATTTTCGCTATTCTGCGTTTGATGGATCTGGTTATTTTTTTGTCCCCATGCGTATATTTAAGCGCTTTTTCACAGGCCCACAACGCTTCCCTGGCCTTTCCCATTCGTTTAAGCAGCGGGGCAAGGCATTCGCTGTAAAATGATATTTTGTGAGTATCCCCGTAGAATTTTTCGCGGGTATTTCTCGGCCATGGGCCTTCGGACATAAAGGATTTATATTCAGCCAGGGCCAGATGATACTTACCCATTTTGCTGTAAGCTTTAGCGAGACATAATCTTGGGTATCCAAACACATATTTAGGGGCCAGCTTCACGCTTCTACGGTAATCAATTGCTGCAGCAGGGTATCTCTTCATATCCAAATAGCAATGGCCGCGCCACATATAACCAGTCACCTCGCCAGGGCATAATTTTATTATAGATTCGAACAAGTGCAGGGCCTGAGTGTGTTTTCCGGACTGAAGAAATCCGACACCTATTTGCCAAGTGTTGAATATCTTCTGCCCAGAGTCGGCAGCTATATTTAATTTTAAAAAAGGCCTCTTCGAGGTACGCTTTCGCTGCGGCTTCATAACACCTCCACACACGCTTGCAGGGATGGAAAATCCAGCCGGCATTAAGCGGTTCTGTTTTATTTCTTCCCCTCCAGCTGGCGGGCTTTTGTGCTGTCCGCGCGGGCCCTTTCTTTATCGCCCAGGTCGAAGTAGACGGCGCCGCGGCGCTCGTAGGCGGGGGCGCACTTGGGGTCCAGGTCTATGGCGCGGGTGTAGTCCTGGATGGCTTTGGCCAGCTCTTTTTTCTTTTCGTAGACCTTGCCGCGCAGGAAGAAGCAGTGAGGGTCCTGGTCCGTGAGCTTTATAGCCAGGTCCAGGTCGCGCTCGGAGTCGTCCGGGCGGTCGAATTCTAGCAGGGCGCGGGCGCGGAAGTAGTAGTTGTCGGGGTCGCGGTCATCCATGCGGACTGCGGCGTCGTAATCGGCCAGTGCGCCTATCAAGTCCCCTTCCTCCTCCAGGGCCATGCCGCGGTTGAGGTGCAGAGCAGCGACGTCCGGATCCAGTTTTATAGCTTTGTTCAGGCATTTTACAGCCGCTTTGGGTTTGTCCACCTTCCCGTATAAGATTCCGAGCTGGTTCCAGTAGGCGGGGCTCTTTGGATCGAGTTTTACGGCCTGCTCGCGGTCTTTAAGAGCCCGTTCCGTCTCGTCCCTGGCCTCAAGGGCATTGGCCCGCAGGTTATAAGCGTAAGCGGCGCAGTTGGAGGCGGGGATCAGCCGGTTGGCAAACTGAAGCGCCTCCCCGGCTTTGCCGAGGCCGAGATGGGCGCGCACGGCGGCGGTGAGGAGTTCCTCGTGGTCCGGCTTCAGTTTAAGGCCCCAGGCCGCTGTCTCGGCGGCTTCTTTGAAGCGGTCATCTGACAGCAGGCATTCGGCCTTGCCCTGGAGGGAATCAAGGCTCACCGGGTTGCGCCCCAAGTCCGCTTCGAAATCCGTCAGAGCCGAAACCGGGCGGCCGAGCAACTGAAGGCAGAGGCCGCGCAGATAGCGCATCTCGCAGCGTCCGGGCCAAGTTCGGTTCAACTCGGTGAAGTCGTCCATGGCTTTTGCATGCTCACCCAGCGCCATGTAAATTACGGCGCGCAGTTTATACAGGTTGGGGTTCTTTTTGGTTAAAGAGAAGGCAACCTCCACATCTTCCAAAGCTTCTACCATGCAATCCTGGTGCAGGAAGAGGAATTCGGCGCGGTGGTAATAGCGTCGCCAGCAGGCCGGGGCAAGTCGGATGGCTGCGCTGTGAAGGCGGAGGGCCGCCTTTTTAAAGGTCAGGAGCGTTAACAGATTGGCGGCATAGGTTATCACGCTGCCGAGCGCCCAACGGTAAAGGCGGCCGGGGAGGCCGGTTATTAGCTTCAGCAAGCAGACCAGGAAAATTCTCATTTCGCCTCCAGGTCGTTTTTGGCGCAGGGAACCATGCGGCCCTGGCTGAAGGGGCAGGGTTGGCAGGCGTCCATGGCCTCGCCACGCTGGCGCACCATCTCTTTGAACGTGGCGCAGCCCGAGGCAAAGCTTAGTAGAAGGAAGCAGAAAGCCGTTATAAGCGCTTCTTTGACTTTCATAATATCCCCTATTCTTCCGGCTCGAACTTGTCCTTGCCGGCGCCGCAGCGGGGGCAGGTCCATTCTTCCAGGAGACTGCTGAATTCCCTGACCTGCGAATTATCCACCGGAGTTACTGTCTCAAAGTGGCTGGTTATATAGTCCTGGACCAGTGTTTCCGAGGAGATGCGGTTGAGCTGCCCTTCCTTAGGATCGTAGACATACCCGCATTCTTTACAGACATAGCGCCTCATCATAAGGCCCCCTTCTTGTTATAAATATTTTAGCAGTGACCTGTGACAAAGGGTTGTCGCGGCTTTTGGAACTAAAACAAATCCGCCAGCTGCCGCCAAATATTTTTCAGGAAGCTGCCGCCGCGGCCGGGGCCGGGGAGGTCGGTGGACCAGGGCCTGAGGTACGGGTAGCAGGTCAGGGCCACGGCGCCGAGATAGGGCTGGGCCAGGTACTCGGGCGGGCAGTCCAGCATGTCGTGCACGGGGTAGGCCAGGTGGGACTGCTGCAGCTCCAGCAGTTCGGCCGCGGCTTCGGGCATGCCCTTCAGAAGGGCCCCGCCGCCGGAGAGGATAACCCCGCCGGACAGGTCCGGGTAAGGCGACTTCTGCACGGCCTCGAAGGCCATTTCGAAGATCTCCTCCAGGCGCGGCTGGATGAAAGTCAGCAGGTCCTTGGTCCCTATTTCCGCCTTGGTGCGCCTGTCGGCCTTCATGATGGTTATCCGCTTTTCTTTATCGAGCAGGGAAGTGTAGCAGACGCCGTATTTTTCTTTAAGCTCGCGGGCCCAGCCGGCGGTGGTGCCGAGGCCGTGGGCGATGTCCTTTGAGATGCTGTCGCCGCCTATAGTGAGCTCTTTTGAAAAGTGGAGGGAGCCCTCGAAGTAGATGCCGAGGGGGGTGGTCTGCCCGCCTATATCCATGAGCAGGGGGCCGAGGGCTTTTTCTTCTTCGGAGACCACCAGCTCGCCCAGGGCGAGCAAAGTGTAGATGGGGTTCTCGGCCGCCTTGAAGCCGGCCGTGCTGAGGGCTTTCATCAAATTGCTTATTACCGGCGTAGAGCCGAGCACCATATGCGTCCGGACTTCCAGCAGGTCGCCCTGCATGCCGATGGGGTTGGGAACGCCCTGCAGGCGGTCCAGGGAAAACTTCTGGGGAACCACGTGCAGGATCTCCATGCCGTGGTCAAGGCTGAAGGCCTTGCCGTTTTCTATCACATTGGAGACGTCCTCGGCGGTGATCTCCTGGTCGGTGCGGGCGATATTGATGCGGCCGTGGCCCTCCAGCGAGTAGAGATGCGGCCCCCTTATCCCGAGCAAGACGTCGGAAGCCACCTGGCCGGAGCGTTTCTCGGCGGCCTCCACGGCTACGCCTATGGAGCGGGCGGTTTCCTCGATATTTATCGCCATGCCGGTCTTGAGACCTTTGCAGTCGGCCGAGGCCCCGCCCAGCACGCGGACCTTGTTCGCCTCCTCGTCGCGCGCGGCGATCACGCAGGTTACCTTGCCGGAACCGATGTCGAGCCCGGTAAGGATTTCTGATTTTGCCATATGAGAGGTCTCCGGTCAGCTTCCTGTCTTCAGCCGCGCAAGATGGGCGGGGCGG
>MHTO01000004.1:54356-55736 GCA_001823105.1 Candidatus Wildermuthbacteria bacterium GWA2_46_15
CGAGCCTGTCGCTGAGCTGCGGCTCAAGGGCTAAGCTTATTTCATCCGGCTCCGGCCGGAAGGTCATAAGCAGGATTACCTGCGAGTCCCTGAACTTGTCTTTCAGCCAGGCGGCGAGTTCAATCCCGTAAGCATTGGGAAGATAAGAGAAGGGGCAATCGATGATCAGCGGTGAATTTATCCCGGCCTTCTTCCTGAGATAGGCCAGCATGCCGTAACCGGCTATCACGGCCTCGCTCGAAGACAGGCAGGACGTAAAGTCAGGCCCGCCGCGCTTTAAATACCTGTCCACTTTATCCCTGGCGGCGCCCATGATCTCCGGCAGGGCTTTTCTCATTTCCTCCCTCTTAAACGCTGCCCGGAAATTGCGCAGCAGGTCTCCGTCGATAAATGAAAGCCTGCCGCGGTCCGGCTTAAAAAGCCCGGCTATATACTTACCGGGAGAGAGGATTTCCTGGAGTCCCTCTTTTGTGGCCCCGCGTACGCTGAAGCGCATGGACCGCTTGTCCAGGCTCTCCCGGCCGGCCAGGTTCTTGCCGGCTTTGACGGAGCGGGAGATCAGCAGCTCCCCTTCCGGGGTCTCGAGGGTCAGCTCCACGCTGATCTCGGCGCAGGCTTTTGTTTTCAGCGCGCGGAAAACCTTTGAGTTACACAGCGGCATTGAAACTATAAGGAACTTCTCCCAGTGCCCGGAGTCGAACAGGCACCAGTCTATTGCGCGCAGGATGTTCGACTTGCCCGAGCCGTTCAGCCCCTCGATAATGGCGATACTCTTCCCGGGTCTCGGGTTCAGGTTTATGACGGCGTCCCTGAACTGGAGAAAGTTTTTTAATTTTACCCGCCTGATGTAAAAAGAGTTCATCTGTTCCCTCCCCGCGATCTCTCACTATGAATATTTTACAAGCCCCCTGCGACAAACGCTTGTCGCTGGCTGGCCGGCTAAAGCCGGGGCGTAAACCGGCCTACCTAATTATCTCCCAGTGGCCGCCTTTATCCGGGCCGACGCGGCGGATCATTCTGGCGTCTTTGAGTTTTTTGAGATTCCATTCGACCCCCCTCCGGGTTAAACCGCTTTTCTTTTCCAGCAGATTTTGGGTTACGCCCGGATTGAGCCGGATAAGCGTAAGGATTTTCTCCACAGTTTTCTCCACAGTTTTCTCCACAGTTTTCTCCTTACTTCCCGGCCCGACATTTGGCGCCAGAGTTGTGGCCGCCCCGCGTCTGAACACGGCAATAAAGTGGCTGCCTATCTCTTTAAATATTGTCCCGGGCTCCTTAGAAAGGATAAGTTTTATGCCGCGCCCCCACTTTTCCGTAAGGCGCACGCGCTGCAGCATTTCGGCGAGCAGCTCGTTGCGCCGCTCGGAAACCATTTCGGTG
>MHTO01000005.1 GCA_001823105.1 Candidatus Wildermuthbacteria bacterium GWA2_46_15
GATCTGGGATTTTATTGAGAGATGGGCCAATTGGGGAGCGCCGCTGGCTTTGCTGCTACTTCTCGGCTGGCCAAAAAATTGGAAGGAGTGGTCCAAATAGACTTTCTGATTTAGTTTTGCTATCCTGTATCTATTATGGGAATAAAATCCAGTTTGAAAAAAGTTCTGGTGATAGTGACGCTGGTTATCCTGGTTTTGGCCAGCACGGGTTTTGGTTTTTATTTGGGTCAGCAAGACGCCGAAAAAAGAATCATCAACAACATCTTTACTCAAGGAGCCAGTGACCAGGAAACCAAAAACCTGGACTTTACTCTTTTCTGGAATGTCTGGCAGTCTCTCAAAGAAAAGTTTATTGACCAGAACCGGTTCGACAACCAAAAGATGCTTTACGGAGCTATTTCGGGAATGGTCCGGTCCCTGAACGATCCCTACACCGTCTTTATGGACCCCGAAGAAAGCAAGAAATTCCTGGAAGATGTTTCGGGAAAATTTGAAGGCGTCGGCATGGAAGTCGGACAGAAAAAAGGACAGCTTCAAATCATTGCCCCCCTGGAAGGAACGCCCGCCCAGAAAGCCGGTCTAAGGGCCGGAGATAAAATCGTTAAGATTGATGACGCCTTTACCTCGGACATGACCGTTGATGATGCTGTCAGCCAAATCCGCGGAAAAAAAGACACCCAGGTTGTCTTAACCATCTTCCGAGAAGGCTGGAACAACACCAAAGAATTTAAACTAATCCGTGACATCATCGAAGTGCCTTCTCTTAAATGGGAAGTAAAAGAAAATGACGTGGCCTACATCAAGCTTTACCAGTTTTCCGAAAAAGCCAGCGCCGACTTCAGAAAAACCGCTCTCGAGATCTTACGAACTCCCACCAAAAGAATCGTCTTAGACCTGAGGAACAATCCGGGCGGCTATCTCGAAGTGTCTCAGGATATTGCCAGTTTCTTCTTGGAAAAAGATTCCCTGGTCGCCATCGAAGACTTTGGCGACAAAAAAGAACAGAAAAAATACCTGGCTCAGGGCAACGATATCTTTTCTCAATTACCCCTGGTTGTTTTGATTAATCAAGGGTCAGCTTCAGCCGCCGAAATTCTCGCCGGGGCCCTCAGAGACAATCGCCAGATCAAACTCGTGGGCGAGACCTCTTTTGGCAAGGGATCGGTTCAAGAATTAGAAAACCTGACTGGCGGCTCTTCCTTAAAGATCACCGTCGCCAAATGGCTAACTCCTAAAGGCCAGTCTATTTCAGATCATGGCTTAACGCCGGATGTTCAGGTAGAAATCACGGACGAAGACTATCAAAAAGAACGAGACCCTCAACTGGATAAAGCTCTTGAAATTGTTAAAGAAATCAGATAGAATGAAACTATATGAAAGTCGTGCTTTTAGAAAACGTCGAAAAAATCGGTAAGAAATATGATATTAAAGAGGTCGCAGATGGCTTTGCCCGCAATTTTTTGATTCCTAAGAACTTAGCCAAAGTCGCCACCAAAGAGATGATTGAATGGACCGAATTGCAAAAAGAAGTGGCCGCCAAAAAGGCGGAGGAAGACCTGAAGAAAACCCAGGGCATGGCTTCGTCAATCGATGGCCAGGAAGTCATCATGCAAGTCAAAATTGGAGATGAAGGCCAACTCTTCGAATCAATCAACGCCCAGAAGATTGTGGAAAGATTAAAAGAAATGGGTTTTGAGATAAAAAAGAGCCAGCTGGATTTACCCGAACCAATCAAGGAAGTAGGGGAGTATCCGATCAGAGTCAAACTTGAACACAATCTAGAAGCGCAAATCCAAGTTATCATCAACGAGAAAGAAAAACCCGCCGACGAAGAAGAATGAAAGAAGAGGGGATTATTTTTCCTCCACGACGCTGACAATACTGGCCAGTCTCCGGGAACCATCAAAACGCTTGATTTTCTTTGTCGAGAACTTAACTACGCCCGGTTTTTGAGCATAGAGAGTATCGTCACCGGCTCGGCGAATATTTTTTCCCGCCACGAACTTTGTCCCTCGCTGTCGGATGACAACCATGCCGGCTGAAACCAATTGATTGTGAGTGATCTTAACGCCGAGATATTTCGGCCGGGAACTTCTACCCAGCCGGGAAGATCCGCCTGATTTACTTTTTGCCATGTTTACGAAGATTAATGCAATTATGCTAACAAAACTGAAGGCTTTTGTCAAAGATCACGCCCAAGACATTGTTTTGGCGATGATGGTCGTCTTAATCTCTTTGCTCTCTTTCGCCGCCGGCTATTTGACCGCCCAATATCAGCAAGAAGAAATTATCCAGATTGAATCGCCATGAAATTTGTCTGTCAGAAACCTCGAGACAATATTACCAATATCGGCCGCTCGATCGGGTATCGCTTTTTTGGAACGACAGCCGATGATGAATTTAATCTCGTCCGGCCGCTAGGCCGAGATTACCCTCGATTTCATCTCTATCTCAAAGACCAAGGAAAGACCCTGGAATTCAGTTTACATCTCGATCAGAAAAAACCGTCCTACGGCCATGAGACAGCCCATAGCGGTGAATACGAAGGTGAATTAGTAGAGGCAGAAAAACAAAGAATTGAACAAATTTTGACAAAATGACCGTGCGTAAAAAACCGATCGGATAAGCTATGATCGGTTTTTTCATGTTTTTAATCGGCGGCCGCCATGGAATTTTTGATGAATCTCGCGAAGTTTTTTCGAGGTGACGTGAGCGTAAATCTGCGTCGCGGTAATGCTCTTGTGACCTAAAAACTCCTGAATCATTCTTAAATCGACGCCCTCGTTCAATAAATCGGTGGCGAATGTGTGTCTCAATACGTGAGGAGTACTAGAGAGGGGAATGCCGCTGGCAATAGCATACTTTTTCATTATTTTTTCAATCGCCCGCGGCGTTAACCGAGAAGACGCGTTTTTCTTGCTTCGATAATGGATAAATAAAGCCTTTTCTTTATCGTCCCGCGTCGCTAAATACTTTCTCAACCACGAAAGGGCTCTCTTGGAGAAATAAACCGTTCTTGACCGGTTGCCCTTGCCGATAATGCCCAGTTCTAATTCTTGCGTCTCGGCCGGGAACTTAATCTGTTCGCGATCGAGAGAAACCAATTCGGCAATTCTCATGCCGGTGGAAAAAAAACTTTCTAATATGGCTCGATCGCGTAAACCCGACGGCTTATCGGTATCGATGGCAGAAAACAGTTTTTCTAGTTGTTCTAAAGTCAGAAAACGGACCTGTTTTTCACTCTTGTCCTTGGCCAGTTTTATCTTTTCTGATGGCAAAGAAACGATGTCGCGTTCGGTAAAGTAGTTCAAAAGAGCCCTCAAAGCAATCAAATAGTAGTTTTGAGTCGTTTTTTTGAGCGAGGCCTTGGTCTTGGGCGAAAGCTGCCGGGAGAGAAAAACACGGTATTGCCAAACGTGGTCTGACGTCAATTCGTGAGGTTTAATGTTTTCCAGACGACTTTCTTTGAGCCAATCTAAAAATCTTTTTAGAAACCTTCCATAATTTTCTTGCGTTTTTGAAGATAAGCCTTTTTCTACATCAATCCAGTCTAGGAAGTCATTCAGGTGAGATAAAATAGGTTTATCGCTGTTGTTCATAGCTATTCATAATAGGTCTATTAAGTATAATTATGCGAACCTTTCTCTATTCATATTAACGGGCCGATAAGAGCCCGTCAAGTCCTCACCTATCGACCCGTTAACGCTAATAGCGAGTGCGATATATAAGAAAATCTTAGCCTCGCTTATTTAATTATTTCTTTAAACTTTTCCCAGAAATTTTTCTGCAAATCAGGAATTTCTTTTCCCATTTCGGTTTTCTCCTTTTGGAGTTCTTCCTTAAAAATCGTCTCTCTTTGGAAAAACAAGGCTTTTATCCTCTCCCAGGCAGAATCAACCCAGGTTTTGAACTTAATCCCCCAATTGGCCTCCCACCATCCCCTTAACCATTGATAGAGCCTTTGCCAAATAGATAGGGCCTCGTTTAAGGCAGATTTAAAGGCGGCGGGAAAGGCCTCCCAACCTCTCAAAAGCACGCTCTTGAGCTCTTCTAGGGTCTCCGGAGGGCCGATCGGCGTTGGAGACGACTCCTGAGCCATTAACTGTAAAGGAGGGTAAATTAGGCCAAAAACAACGAGAAAAACAAAAAATGATTTTTTCATGTTTTCAAGATTTATTACTTCGAGCGAAGCAAGAAAAAAGAGTTTTATTATTCTTTTCCAGAAGCATTTTGGCTTGTTTGATCCTTTTGAGGGTTTTTTCCTGACCTAAGACCTCGGTAATCTCAAAAGGACTGGCCGAAGCTTTTTTGCCGCTCAAAGCCACTCTGAGCGGCCAAAGCAAATATCCCCTATCGCCCCTATCCTTTACCCTGAAGTCAGCTTGTTGTACTTTGGGGCCTGTTTTTTCCGCGGCCGCCAGAAGGACGGTTTCCAGATTTTGTTTTTGCCAATCTTCAGTTTTTACTTTTTCTAAAGTTTTTTCCGCGACAGAAAGTGATTCCTTTATTTCTTTATCTTTCATCTCTTTCCAACGCAAAAGCTCAAACGAATAAACAATTTTATCTTTAAAGAAGAAGTCGGTTAATTCAACAATCTCAGAGAGCTTTTTCAGCCTTTGTTGATAAAGACCAACGACCCGGGTCAAATAATCAAACTCGACGATTTCCTGGCTTTCTTCTACCTTCTTCGGAAGGCTAAGCTCGCTTACCTTCTTCGAAAGGCTAAGCTCGCTTATTTCATATTTCTGTTCCCGCCACTTTTCCTCGGTCGGAACCGGAATTAGTTGGGCCGGAATTGATTCCGCTGAAACCTTGATCAAACCGGCCTTGATGAGATAAGGAAGGCATTTTTCGGTCAGGCTTTCCAATGAAAGATTGCGTAAATAAAAACCGTTGAGC
This sequence comes from Candidatus Wildermuthbacteria bacterium GWA2_46_15, assembly GCA_001823105.1. Classification (GTDB taxonomy): domain Bacteria; phylum Patescibacteriota; class Minisyncoccia; order Minisyncoccales; family GWA2-46-15; genus GWA2-46-15. Next base: position 4,900 of record MHTO01000005.1, read on the forward strand.
CAGTCCAGTCTTAGCTGATTGAAGACGGCCCCGGATTTCTGAACTCTTTCCAGGGAGAATTCTTTGAGCAAGCTCTTGAGGGAAAAGATTTCTCTTTCGTCTTCCGGATGCCAGCCCAAGAGCACCAAAAAATTAATCAGAGCTTCGGCCAAATAGCCTTCCTCTCGGTATTCCCGGACCGGCACGGCGCCGTGCCTCTTGCTCAATTTGGAACGATCCGGCGCCAAAATCATGGACAAATGAGCGTATTTCGGCGTCGGAAAGCCCAGGGCCTGCTGCAACAGGATCTGTTTGGGCGTGTTGGAAACGTGGTCCTCGCCCCGGACGACGTGAGTGATCTTCATGTCAAAGTCGTCGATGACGCAGGAGAAATTGTAGAGCGGCTCTCTCAGTCCTTTGGCAATGGAGAAATCGCCGATGAGTCCGGGCTCGAATTCGATCCGGCCGCGGATGAGATCGTCAAAGACGGTTTTTTCTCCCTGGTTGTTTTTGAGACGAATGATGGCTTTCTTTCCCTGACGGAAATTTTCCTGCGCCGCCGCTGGCGACAGATCACGGCACTTGCCCGAATAAATCATGGGTTGACCCTGGCTCAGTTGATATTGCCGCTGTATCTCCAGCTCCTCCTCGGGACAAAAGCAATAAAAAACCTTGTTTTCTTCCAAAAGCTGGCGCAGATACTTTTCATAAACGTCCAGTTTTTCAGACTGGCGGTAAGGGCCAAAGCCGCCATCAACTTCGGGCCCTTCGTCCCAATTCAGGCCCAGCCACTTCATAGTTTCCAGGATATCTTTTTCGTATTCCGGCTTTGATCTTTCTTTGTCGGTGTCTTCAATTCTCAAAATGAAAACGCCTTGGTTTTTCCGGGCAAAAAGATAGGTAAAGAGAGCCGTGCGGATGTTGCCCAGCTGCAAAAAACCGGTGGGCGAAGGTGCGAACCGAGTCCGGATCCCTTTTTCTGTTTTGACGTCAGTTAGTGAATCCATATCTTGAACTCCTTCCTTAATCAAATCATATCTTAAAGAAATCAAAAAGGTATTGAGCGATTTCCAGGGCGGCCTGTGGTTTGGCGAATTTGGCTGCGGCTTGGCTCATCTTTTCTATCTCCTGGGGCCGAGAAAACAAATATTTCAATTTATCTAAAAAGAAATTCGGGGTCAGATTGCTCTCTTCTAAGACGATGGCCGCGCCCGAGGCGGCAAAGGCATAGGCGTTCTTTAATTGATGGCCCTGGGCCGCCTCCGGATAAGGAATCAGGATGGAGGCCTTGCCGACGGCCGCGATCTCAAAGATGACGCCGGCCCCGGCCCGCCCGATAACCAGATTGGCAACGGCATAAGCTTGTTTGACTTCTTCTTCGCGGAAAAAGGCAAAGGGATGATAGAGTTTTTCTATCTCATTTGCCACCGTCACCTCGGCCTCGGCTTTGACTTTAAGGAAATTCTTCTCGCCGATTTGATGCAAAATCTCAAAATCTAGGAGCAGATTGGGTAAGATGGCTAAAATCAAATCATTGATACGCTGAGCCCCTTGAGAGCCGCCCATGATTAGAAGAACGGGCTTTCCGCTGACTAACTTGAAAAGTTCTTTGGCTTCTTCCGGACGGCCGGCTAGAATTTCTTTTCTAATGGGGTTGCCCACTAAAACTATTTTTGAGGGTGGGAATTTTTCTGTCTTGGGAAAAGAAACAAAAATCTTTTTGGTAAACCGGGAAAGAATCTGATTGCTCAGGCCGGGGTCAACGTCTGATTCGTGCAAGAAAATCGGAATCCTTAAAAGCCAGCCCGCGAGGACCACCGGAAAAGAACCATAGCCACCCTTGCTGAAAACGAGATCCGGAGCAAAAAAGAAAAGTTTGAAAAAAGACTGAATAATTCCCAGGGGCATCCGGAAAAGAATATCGATCAAATTCTCTAAAAGAGTTTTCCCGGTCAGATAGCGCCGTAATTTCCCCGCGGAGATCTCCTTGGTTCTGACGCCTTCTTGGGCCAGCAGGATCAAGCTGAATTCGTCGCGCGGCCCTAAATAGTAAAAATCCAATCCTTCAACCTTAAAGCTCCGCTTGTCCTTTAGCTCGCCAAAAACATTCCGGCTTTCTTCCAGTTTCTTTTGCAGATAAAGACTTTTAATTTCTCTGACGACGGCGATCAGGGGAAAAACATGACCACCCGTACCGCCGCCGGTTAAAACTATTTTCATCGGTTATTTTTACCTCGCTCTAGGCTCTAGCGAGGCTAAGGTTTCCTTCGAAATGTTTAATAAAAGTCCGATCCCGATTAACTCGGCCGTGAGGTGCGAACCACCGTAGCTGACAAAAGGCAGGGGCACGCCGGTCAGGGGCGATAAACCCGTCATAGAAAAAATATTGGCCAGGGCCTGAAAACCGATCCAAAAGGAAATGCCGGCTCCGATCAGTTGAGAAAACTTATCTTTGGACAACCGACTGACCCGGAACCCTTGCCAGATGAAGATCAGGAAAACCAAAATCAGAATGGCGGCCCCAAAAAAACCTGCTTCTTCGGCCCAGACCGAAAAGATGGCATCGCCAATCGTCTGGGGCAGAAAGCCGAATTTCTGGCGGGACAAACCCAGGCCCAGGCCAAAAAATCCACCCGAACCGATGGCGATCAGAGATTGTTTTAATTGATAGCCTCGACCCATCGGATCCAGATCCGGGTTCAAAAAAACCAGCCAACGGTTCAAACGGTAAGGAGCGATTTTGATCAAAAAAGCAAAGATTGTCGCTCCCGAAACCCAAATGGAAATATTTTGCCACCAGGGCGCTCCGGACAAAAAGAACATGACCGTGGCCATCAAAGCAATGATGGCCAGAGTGCCGATGTCCGGTTGCAGAGCCAGCAGAAGAGTGACCACGCCCAGAATCAGCAAAAAGGGCAGCAAGGGATTGAGCTGGGCAAAGAACCGGCTTTTGCCGTTGGCTCTGGAAACGACCTCTTGTTTGGTCAGCCAGGCGGCCAAATAGAGAATCAAGCTAATCTTTAAAAACTCTGAAGGCTGAAAAGTAATCGGCCCCAGACTGATCCAGCGGGAAGCGCCCATCAGATTAAGGCCGATTCGGGATGAAACCAAAAGGCCCAAGAAAAAAAGATTTAAGACAAAGAGCCAAAAACTGATATTTTTCAGTTTTTCAAGGGGGAAAAAGAAAGCCATTAAACCCAGGATCAGGCCGGGCAATAACCCGTAAAGCAGTTGATGATTCAGTAAGTAATTGGGCTGGCCAGTCTTTTCCATGGAAAAGACCGCCGAAACGCTGGCCAGAATCAAGACGCCCAGTAAAACCAAAGTGAGACTGGCGGCTAAAAGAATCGGATCTGGTTTTTTAATGATTTTCATAACGTATAGCGATATACCGGGCGTCTCGCCCGCTATTTCTTTTTCCTAGCTGGCGAACGTATTTTTTAAACAAATCCCCTCTTTCCTGATAATCGCGGAAAAGACCAAAGCTGGGCGAAGCGCAGGAAAGAAGACAGATTTTCCCTTTGGCCGTCTGTTGAAAGGCCAATTTTACTCCTTCTTCCATACTATCAACAAAAAAATGGTTAAAAAAGTGGGCTCTTCCCGGATTGGCCCGGCCAATGGCGTGCCAAATCTTCTGCCCAGTCGTGGGCCAGAGAATCAAAGTTTGAATTTGACTTTTCATGATTCTGGCGCCCAGGTTTTTGAAGCTCAGGCCGCGGTCAAAACCACCCAAAAAAATCGTCTCTACGTCCTTTCCCAAAGCGTCAAGAGCGGCGATGGTTGCTTCGGGAATGGTGGCTAAAGAATCATTATAAAACCTGATCCCATGGTACTCCCCGACCGGCTCCAGGCGGTGCGGCAAAGGCTTAAAAACTTTTATGGCCCGGGCTATT
>MHTO01000006.1 GCA_001823105.1 Candidatus Wildermuthbacteria bacterium GWA2_46_15
ATTTCTCTTTTCGCCGCTTTCAAAAAAGTTTCTCCTTTTTCAACGTGGCCTTTAGGGAAAAACCAACCGCCCCCTTTGCGATTTTGTATTAAAGCGATCTTCCCTATTTGGTTAATTACTATCCCGCCCGCGCTTTTTGTTCTTTTTATCCTATTTCCCATGACAGTGTTTGTATTTGACGGGTCGGCCGTCAGGGTTTTTGGCGCCGCACGGGCAAGGGTCGTTCCGACCCACTTTGGGTCCGGTTCTCGCCGCCACCACATTCTCCCTCCTGGCCGCCATTTGATTGTTGGGCCTAATCCCGTCCAAAGCCCGAGCCACTTCGGTTTCGATCGTCGTCAAAAGCCCCTGGAACATTTTATGGCCCTCGTTTTTGAACTCAATCAAAGGATCTTGTTGGCCGTAAGCCCGCAGGCGAACGGCGTCTTGCAAAGATTCGAGATTCTCCAGGTGCTCAACCCACAGTCCGTCCAAAACCCGCAGAAAAACAATCTTCTCCACTTGTCGCATGCTCTCGGAACCAATTTCTTTTTCCTTCTTTTCGTATTCTTCCAGAGAATAACCATATTTTTTCAGTAAATCTAAAACTTGCTCCTTTAAATTCTCGCCCGGAGACTTCTCTGAAATTTCTCTTCTCTTCCGGTAAATCGTCTCTCGGTGCTTATTAATGACGTTGTCGTATTCCAGAAGGTGGCTTCTCGCGTCAAGATTAAAGCCTTCGATCTTTTGCTGGGCATCGGCGATGGTCCGGGAGACCATGGCCGCCTCAATGGGTTGGTCATCGGGAATTTTCAGCATCTCCATCAATTTTTGAACGGTTTCGCCGCCAAAGACGCGCAAAAGATCGTCTTCCAGACAGAGGAAGAACTGCGAAGAACCCGGGTCTCCTTGCCGGCCCGCTCTCCCGCGCAACTGATCATCAATCCGTCTCGCCTCATGTCTTTCGGTACCGACGATATGCAGGCCGCCAGCCTCCACCACCCTTCGAGCTTCCTCAGGGTTCGGCGGATTACCACCGAGGATAATATCTACGCCCCTCCCCGCCATATTGGTGGCAATGGTTACGCTTTTAAATTTTCCGGCCTGAGCGATGATTTGCCCTTCTTGTTCGTGATGCTTGGCGTTCAAAATTTGATGCGGCACGCCTTCTCTTTCCAAGAGTTGCCCTAAAAACTCATTCTTCTCGACCGATCTCGTGCCGACGAGAACGGGTTGTCCTTTCTCGTGTCTTTCCTTAATTTCCCGAACCAAAGCCCGGAATTTTCCCTTTTCTGACTTATAAACTCGGTCCGACAGATCCTGACGGATCATGGGTTTATTGGGCGGCACCATGACCACTTCAAGATTATAGACTTTGGCAAATTCCTCGGCCGAGGTGGCCGCCGTGCCGGTCATGCCCGCCAGTTTCTTATATAATCTAAAATAATTCTGAAAAGTCACCGTGGCCAAGGTCAAAGATTCGGGCTGCACCTGGCAGCCTTCCTTGGCTTCCACGGCCTGGTGTAAACCGCCCGACCACCGACGGCCGGGCAATAATCGGCCGGTAAACTCGTCCACAATGACGACTTCGCCGTTCTTGACGACATAGTCCCGATCTTTCTTGAAAAGAGTTTCCCCTTTCAGGGCCTGCTCTAAGTGATGAATATATTTTATCCCCCACTCCTGATAAATATCCTGTAGGCCCAAGAGTTTTTCGATCTTGTTAATGCCGTCTTCGGTCAGGGTGACGGCTCTCAGTTTCTCGTCGATTTCGTAATCTTCCTTTTCTTTCAAGTGCGGAATGATCTGGGCAAACTCCTGATACATTTTGGAAGGCTCTTGCTCCGGAGCGGAAATAATCAAAGGGGTCCGGGCCTCGTCAATCAAGATCGAGTCAACCTCGTCCACGATGGCAAAGTTAAAATCTCTCTGGGCCTTATCTTTCAGATCATGAACCATGTTATCCCGCAGATAGTCAAAACCGAATTCGTTATTGGTGCCGTAAGTAATGTCGGCCGCATATGATTCTTTTTTGCTGCACGGCCGCAAAAAACTCTCCACCACCTTAAACCCACCAACAACATCCCGCTCCTTGTCCACTTCATCTTTGTATTCCGAATCATATAAGTATGATACTTCGTGCGTTATGCACCCCACTGACAATCCCAACGCCTCGTATATCTGCCCCATCCAAACCATGTCGCGCTTGGCTAAATAGTCATTGACCGTCACCAAGTGGCAACCCTGGCCCTCCAGGGCGTTTAAATAGAGAGGCAAGGTGGCCACCAGGGTTTTGCCCTCGCCGGTGAGCATCTGGGCAATCTTACCCTGGTGCAGGACCAGGCCGCCCATCAGTTGAACGTCGAAGTGCCGCTGCCCCAAAGTTCTTTTTGAGGCTTCTCTGACCAAGGCAAAAGCCTCGGGCAAGATTTGATCCAGAGTTTCACCGCCGGCCAGTCTCTGCCTGAGTTCCTGAGTTTTTTCTTTCAGCTTCTCACTCGAAAAACCCTCGTCCTCTTTTTCCCGCGAGTTGATCTGCTCGACGATTTGTCTCAATTCTTTGAGATATTTTTCGTTGGGATCGCCAAAAACTTTTTCTAAAATATTCATGTTTTTCGTGAATTCTCCTCAATTATAGCGCAAAGCGATATATCGGGCTACTGCCCGCTATAGCGTAAAACGATATATCGGGCTACTGCCCGCTATAGCGCAAAGCGATATATCGAGCTACTGCTCGCTATATAAAATCTCGCGAGAAATTAAAAGAGCGGGTCAGCTCGGCTGCCCGCGTCCTCGTGGCGCTAACTTCTATTTCACAGAGTAGCCGATGATTTTGTAGGCGAGTTTGGCCGCCAGGAAATCCGGCGCCACCATCCCCGGCAAGGGCGATAGTTCCACCAGATCCGCGCCAACAATCCTTCTCGCCTTGGCCACTTGCTTGATTAAATTTAAAACTTCGTAAAAACCCAGGCCGCCGGGCTCGGGCGTGCCAGTCGAAGGCATGATCGAAGGGTCCAAGCCGTCAATATCAAAAGTCAGGTAAACGTTTTTAGAAAGGGTGGAAATAATTTTTTGGACCGGGATTTTTGGCGCATAGAAAATCGTTTTAATCTTCTCTTTCCTGATATAGTCCGCCTCAGATTCCTCTTGGCTGCGGATGCCCACCGCCGTCACCGCCACTCCCAGATCACGCACTCGCCTCATGGCGCAGGCATGACTGAAATTTGTCCCTTCGTATTCATTTCTTAAATCAGAGTGAGCGTCAATCTGTAAAACCGAAAGATCGCGATATTTTTCTTTAAAGGCGGCAACGCTTCCCGGAGTAATACCGTGCTCCCCGCCCAACATCAAAACAAACTTTTTATCTTTCAAAAGCTGAGTGACGACTTTTTTAATTTCTTTGACCGCCTCCCGGGGAGAATTTTTGGAACAGGATAACTCGGGCAGGGTGAAAATACCAATCCGGCTGACGTCTCTTTTCAATTCGATGTCAAAAAGCTCCAGATGCCGCGAAGCCTCGATCATGGCTTTTGGCCCCCATTTGGTGCCGGAAATATAGGAAGTGGTCGCTTCGTAGGGAACGGGAAAAACAACGACTTTAGCTTTTTCGTAGTCTTGTTCCTCCAACCCGCCGAAATTATAAAACTCGGTGGTCGGGTAAAGAAATTGTCGCATTTTTACCTTCGAGCGAAGCGAGAAGGCTAAGCTCCGCCTTACGATTTAAAAAGGGAGGAAAAGTTTGTTCCCCTTCTCTTTTTCTTTACTTTTTCAAAAATGGCATGAGAAACTAAGGGCAAAGCGATGGTCGCGTCGCAATAACACTGAACTTTGGGAGTAGTCGTTTTCTCTTTTCCCCAACTCATGGCTTCTTCAAAAGTGCAGCCGGAAAGCCCTCCCCATTGGGGAGCGTCGGTCGTAATCTGCAGAGCGTATTTGTGCGGGTAATAGGTTTCATTGGTTCCTTCGCGCATAAGGTAGTCCTTGCGATCCGGAATTTTGCGATTCTTGAAAAGAAGATCGGCCGTCACCGCCAATAACTGGATGAAATCCTTGGGCACGCCGCCGCCGATGTAGATGACGCCGGAATCCTTGATCTTTGTTCCCAAAGACATGAACTCGATATAGTCTTTCATGTTGTCGATGATCAAGTTGAAGCCTTTGGATTTGGCGATAAGACCGGCGTCGCCGTAGGGGCTGTCGACAATGGCCGGGCAGAAAATTGGCACGCCGCAATGAGCCGCCGTCGCCACGATGCTCTTAATGCCTTTCTGCCAAAGCCAGCGACCAAAAAGATGAAAGATTTCTCTGGAAGAATAGGGATGGTCCGGTTTAAGATTTGTAACATAGAAATCGGCAATCAGTTCGGTCATCTTAAGATAGTCATCCTCTCGTCCATAGACGTCGTAGTAGCGATTAAACCCCTCGCGGAAAAGTTTGTGGTCATCCTCCAAGTGCGACCCCTGCCAGTAGGAGAAGCCCATGGCCTCGACAATGTCTTCAGATAAATTGGCGCCGGTCCCCACCAGAACATCAATAAAGCGGTTCTCGATCAGCCAATTGATGATTTTCCATTGGCCGGTCGTGCTCAAAGAAGCGGCATATCCCAGGATGATGGTCAGGTCTTTGTCCTTAATCATTCTCTCCCAGGTCTGGGCAATCTCCCCCAATTTTTTCCCCTGGAAACCGGTCTCGGCCATGGCATCCAAAAGCTGGGAAATTGTTTTCTTTCCCACTTCAACCGCCTTAACTTTTTTCTTTAAGTGAGGGTTGGTTTTCTTTTTCATCGCCGGCTGGGATAATTAACCTGGAAGAAAAAGAGATTCTTTGCTTTAACTTTTAATTTCTTCAAAAGGTATTTCTTCACCTCTTCCGGATTAAAGGGCTTGCAGGAAAAAATGTCAACGCAAACTTCGCCCGGCCCGGAAAAAGTGTGAATGGAAATGTGAGAAAAATCAATGATGCAAAAACCGGAAATACCCGGGTTGTATTCCATGCCCTGAACCACCAAGGGACCGCCGATGATTCTCATCTTGCAGATTTTAGAAACGTCCTTGAGCAAAGAATCCACCAATTTCTTGTTGTTTAAATTCTTTGGGCTAATGCCCCAGGCGTCAAAAATGTAATGAAATCTTTGAGTAATCATCTGATTTATTTTTTATTCTCAAGAACAATCCCGCAAGAAATATTGCGGGATTGTAAGAAGTTTATTTCTTTTTCTTCTTGGCTTTCTTCTTGGCCATTTCTATTGGTCCCCATCCTCTTACTAGCCTCTTGCTAGAAACCTCGGAGGAGTGGAATTTTTCTGCAGCAAATAGTCGACAACTATTTGTTTTTTTAAAGTCCGTATAATTTTGCGGAAAATTTTTGCGCAAAATTATTTGATTAATCCATTATTTCACTTCGAGCAACGCTGTCAAGGTGTGGAAAACTAAAAAAGTTTTTTCTGCGGCGGTAAAATTAAAATTTCCTCGCGTAACGTCATCCCAAACTTGTTTTTTACTTTTTCTTTTATAATTTTGATCAATTTTTTGACGTCGCCGGCCTTCCCCGGCCCCAAATTGACGATGAAATTGGCGTGTTTCTCGGAAACCTGCACCCCGCCGACAATTTTACCTTTCAAACCCGCTTGATCAATAAACCAGCCGGCGGATCCAGTCGGCGCGCCAATTTTTTGCACCTCCGCCAAAGAAAAGTTTTTAAAAGTCGAGCCGAGACAATTAGTTTGCGGTTGAACTTTTAATTTTCTTTGCCACCATTCTTGATAAACGAATTTAGCCCGTGATAAATCGCCGCGGGAAAATAAAAGATTGGCTTTTAAAACGATTGATTTTTCTTTTTGGATCTGACTGAAGTCATAAGCAAAGCTCGTTTCTTCTTTTTTAACTTTCTTAAGATAATTACGGTTATCAAGAACGGTTACCTCTTTAATATAATCGGATAAAAGTTTTGTCCCCCCGTGAATGTTGTAAATCACTCCCCCGCCCAGGCTCCCCGGGATGCCGGCAAACCACTGGAGGCCGCAAAGTCCGTTCTTCAACAACCACTGAATCAGCGGTTGCAAAGACGTACCCGAGGAAACTTCGATTTCGGTATCAAACGGTTCTTGAGAATAATCTAAATCGGAAAACTGCAAATATTTTTCCGGATGACCCGGGGCGTAATGAGCGCGGCCCTCTCTTTCTTTTTTGACCGCCTTTTTCAATCTCTTAACTATTTTCATTCCGGCAACATTGTTTCTGATGATGAGGCCGCGGAAGCCTTCATCGGCAAAAAGAATGTTCGAACCTCTCCCTAAAACAAAAAAAGGAACCTCTAGTTCCCGTGAAATCTTTATGGCTTTTAAAAATTCTTCTTCTTGGGTTGCCTGATAAAAAAAGTCAGCCGCTCCCCCGATCCGGAAAGTCGAGTAATCTTTCAATAAAACATTTTCTCTGACGCCCGGCAGAAACTTTTTCAGTATTTCAAAATTCATAACGGTTTCCGAAGGATAAATTTTGGTTCCGAAAGAAACCAAAATTTGGGTTGGGAGAGTTTAACTCCAATTCTTAGGAATTAGTGAGTGCTGCCTCCCAACCCAAATCTATTTTATCATCTTCTAATTACTGAGTAAATCGACTTGTTAACTAATATTAACCAACGCATATTAAACTAACTAGAGAAAAATAACTAACTACTTCTGCTATCGCTTTGGTAGTTAGTTATTAAATTTTGAATCGACTTTTGATTTCGTCGTCATGCCCGATTTTTTCGGCCACAATCAGCCTTAAATCATTTTCTTTCAAGCTGAAAAAGTCCCTCAATAATTCGATTTCAGCCTCGCAATCAAAAGGATAAGCCCAAACACTTTTTTGTAGCAGATAAAAACCCATTTCTTTTAATTTGCTCCTGAAAGCTTCGCGATGCATTTTCTTTAATTCGGAAATATCAAAAATAACGAGGCGCCATTTCCTATCCCAAATTTTTGGTCTTTTGATCTTTAAATCGTTGATCTGAAAATAACCGGCTTTTTTCTTTCCCTCGCTGGTCAGATTAATATAAATCTGGCCGTTTTCCATTCTCGTTTCGATTAAGCCTCGCCGTCGCAAATGAGAAAAAGTATCATAAATTTTCTTGCGGGGATATTTTTTCCACCTTTGATGTGCCCTGAGGAGACTGGTCGTGAACCGAGGCGAACTAGCGGCAAAATAAACCGTACCGGCTATCATCAGCCAATAAAGAATGTCTTTGACTATTTCCGACTTTGGTTTTTTAATATAGTACTTGTATTTTTTCCATCCCATTGCCTTGATTATAACGAATTACTGCTGCTATAGCAATGGTAATTAGTTAGTGATGATTTTAATTGAATATCGCCAAAAACGATGTCAATACGCTGGAAAAGCAAAACACGTCGCTTAAGAGACGTGTTGTGCCGAATTGAAGTCTTTTATACACTCACTGCTTAGAGTATAGCAAATCTATTTGGAAATGTCAAGGTTGGCGGCGGCTCTCGTCTTGGGGCCGAAATAGCCCGTCGGCCTGACGCCTTTTTGGGCCTGGTATCTTTTGACGGCTAAAGTCGTTAAAGAAAGATAACTTCCCGTAACCAATTTTTCTGGATAAATGCTGTCTCCTCTTGATTTCAAAAACTCCTGCAGACAACGGACCTCGTCCGAACCGGTCAGGCCGTAATAAAGGTCGCGGGGAAACGACGAACAAGAAAGAGTCGAGGCCGCGCCCAGATTCGACAGCAGTTGTTGCAGTCGGGTGATTTCCTGCTTCAGTTCGGCGATTTTATTCAGAAGAGCTTCGATCTCGGCCGGATTTTCAACCACGGGGATAACGTTTTCACTGGCTGAAGCCGTCCAGGAAAACTGAACTGCCGGCAAGTTTGAGGAAAAATCGCCGGTTTTACCCCAAAGCGAAGGAATAATAATTAAAGAAGAGTAGTTTTTGTCGAAATCCTTAACCGTCACCCGACCGCGGGAAAGGCTGTCAAGAATCATAAAGTCGATGGTGGTTCGGCCATTCTTGCCTTCTAAGAGATAGGGTATTTTAAAAGACGAGGTCGTGTTATTACCGTTGAATTCCAGGGTCAAATTGCCTTTAGCGCCAAAAAATTTATACCAGTTGCCCGACCACTCTTTGGTCGTGTTGACCACCGACAGACTCGTCTGAGTCACGGGGGGTAAAAAGTTTGACTGAGGCGCAACGCGAAAATTACGCAAACTCTCGTTTAAATAGCAATAACGGACGTCGAAATTACAATCATTAATAAAGACGGCTACCGTCCAATTGGTAAAAATCTGGGAAAAATTATCGGCCGAACCGAGCTTCTTTAAAGTTTCGTTGAGGCTGTCAATGCCGGTTTTTGAGGAAAACATCGACTCTTTTAAAATGGCTTGCCCGTAACGGTCAACCAGGTACTGGATAAAGAGATTGACTAGGCCATAGTCAGCCGGCTGGTTTTTCCATTCGGTCAAAGAATCGTAAGGTTTGTCGAGAAAATTCTTCACCCGCCTCTCTAAATTCGAACCTTCGTAGGGCCGGTCGTAACCCATCAGAGTGGGGCTGTATTCCGAACGAGCCTCGTTGAGCCAGACATCCTCGGTGACGCCTCTCAGCCTCTCTTTTTGATTAAAGTTAATCAGATGCTGAAACTCATGAGCCAAAAAGGATTTTAATAGAGGGTCAGTCATGCGATTGGCGTTGAGATAAATCATTTCTCTCTCGTTGGACCGGGGAATCTGCAATTTCGAATATTCGTCACCCGAATTAAAATAGCCGCCGGAAGTATCCTTCATCGGATGAAAAAGAATGGTCATGCGCGTGTCTTTATCAATGCCCGGACTCCAGATCTCGCCAAAGTTCTGAGTCAGAACGGGATAAATCTTCGCCTCGAACTCCTCTCCCAAATTATTTAAAGAAACGGTCGCCTGGGCTTGCTGATCTGACGACAAAGACGACCACCAGGGGTCATCAATATAGAAATAAGCCGAGCCGGTAACTTTTCTTAGGGTGGCCGAAAGCTGTTCTCTCTGGGTTAAATCATAAGCTGACTCAATATTAAAAGTTTGCGCGTCGCCAATATTAGCCGCCCAAACCACGCCAGGAAACAAAACTAAAATTGTCAGGAAAATAATTCTCTTCATGGATTAGATTTATATTACCAAAAAAAAGCATAAAACTCAAAACGTAAAGCGTAAAACTACAACGCAAAGTTCAAAACTACGTTTCACTTTAAATTTTACGCTGTAACTTTGCACTTTTCGCTTTACACTGTTCCATCAAACCAAAAAGCGCCCCGAAGGACGCTCAATGGTTATCCCACAAGGAAAGGATAAATTAGAGGCCTAAATCTTTATTCATCTCTCCCCTGGTCTTTGGTCCGAAGCGGCCGTTAGCGGGAGTAATGCCTTTGGCTGTCTGATAAGCTTTGACCGCTTGAACAGTCTTGGACAGGTAATTTCCCGTGTCCAGACCGGCTCCCAGATAAGCCTTGCTGATCAGAAGACCTTGCAATCTCTTGACCTGAGAATCTTCCAGTAAGCCATAATGAAGATCTTGGACAAAAGCCGCGACAGAGCCTGCCTCTCCTCTCAATTTGGCCAGTTCCGCCAAAAGAACGCTGATATTGTTTTGAATGGCAACAATGGCGGCCTGAATCTGGGCCGTGGTCGGATTGGCTGAAAGCGTCGGGATCGACATTAAACCCGTGGGTGCCGCCGGACTGGGGCTGGCGGAAGGACTTGGTGAGGCTGAGGGACTAGGACTCGGAGACGGAGATGGACTGGGGGTCGGCCAGAAAGAAATGCCACCGCCCCCGCCGCCGCCGACATAGGCCAAGACTCCGACCGAAGCCGTGGACAGATTGGATTCAATGCCACCGGTGTCGGCCGCCGTCACCTTATAGTAATAGGTCGCGCCCGAGCTAACCGAGCTGTCGGCATAGCTGGTGCCGCTGACGTCCGCCGCGTTGATCTGGGTGTAAGTGCCGCCAGATGAAGTCGAACGATAGACTTCATAACCCAAGAGATCGGTTAGGCTGCTCGCATCGGCGTTGGTTGTCGGCGCCGTCCAGGAAATCGTATTCGTACCTGAGGTGGCTGTGCCCGCCGCCGCGGTCGGGGCGGCCGGCGCCAAACCGTCCGGCGTTTGGTTGGTCGGCGAGTAGACGGTCATGTGGTCGGAAACGCCGGCGTAGACCACCGAAGCCACGTTGGAAAGAGTGTTGGTCGGAATGACCGGCTGGTCGCTGCTATCTAAGTAAGTGATGTTGGTCAATACCGGTTCCCAGTTAGAAGCCGAGTTGTCAAAATAAGACATACTGACGTTTTCCGCCTCGGCAAAAGTATCAATGCCCTCGGCGGCCAATTCCGCTTTGCTGTATTTTTTCCCAATGGTCACGTCGCTGTCAAAATCGCTCTTGGGCATCATCGAAGAGCCGGAGGGCTCGTAGGCCGAGAGTTGGACGGCTTCCCCGCCAATGGTCTTGGCCGTCGGCGAGGAGGTAATATTGGCAACCTCGTAGTCTTCCATCTGATAGGTCGCCTGGGAAAGGGCGATGGCATTCTGCGGCGCGATCAGTTCCAAGCCGGCTGAAGCGTCTTCGAAAGTGGCGCCGGCCGAAGGATTCAAATCAGAATTATTGACCGCGGCCAAACCGGTTTTCTGAGTCGCCAGGGTCACGTCGATGCCGGGCACGCTGGCGGCCACAGAAACGACGATGTCCTGGCTGGAGGCATTTTGATACTCTTTTTCTTGATAACCGTCCGCCGCCGCCGAGACTTTCCAATCGCCGGCCGTCACGGGCAAACTATAATTTCCCTGGGCGTCGGTTTCTGTTGAGCTAAAGCCGCCGCCCAGTTCTTTGCCAAAAACTTTGCCCCCTTCGACGCCGCTGCTGCCGACTTTTATCTGGCCGGAAATCGTCAAGTTAGCTTTGTTGGCGTCTAAGTTTTGGGTGACGGGGCCGGTACCGGCGACGGCCACGGACAAACCGGTATCAATATAGCCGCCTTTGTCAATCTGGAAGAGATAAGGAGTGCCGGCGCCCGAGGCGGGCAAATTGACCGAATAGTTTCCCGAGGCGTCGGTTTTGACGGCCAGCGCCACGTCGTTGGAACCGGCCTTTTTTATGTTAATAACGGTATCCGTCAGAAGGTTGTTAGAAGCGTCTTTAGCCGTGCCCGAAACCGTGTAAAGAGTGGGCACGGTCACAGTTACGGTTTCGTTGCCGTCCACGATCATTTTATAGATGTCGTTGGCGCTGTCGGAATTAATATCCGAACCGGTTACCGTCGTGCCGCCGCCGCCGGCCATGGTTAAAGTTTGGTCGGCCACGCCGGGCACCGCCAGTTCCAAAACGTATTCATAACCGGTGCCGGCCGGGACGGACAAAGTCAGGGAAGAAACATTTTCTCGACTCGTTTCGTTGCTGACGTTTTTAGCGCCGAGTTTGTCCATCTGAACATAAACCTCGCTCAAAGTCACCGGCGCTCCCAGTGAATCCACAAAGTTGACGGTTACGGTCCGGGTATCGGCCACGGGCAGATCGGCATCGCCCGTCAAATTAATGTTGCCCGAAACCACCACGGTCTGGGGCGGAATCTTGCCGATGTCGGGCGACCAGGCCGTTACCGTGTAAGTGCCGTCGGGCACGAGAATCGTATATTGGCCGTTCTGATCGGTCAGGGAACCGTTCTGATAACCCGTCCGGTTAAAGTCCACGTGGACGTTGGCCAGCAAGATATCGGTATCGGCATTATAAGCGCCGCTACTGTTGACGTCTTTATAGACCCGGTCTTTGACGGTCCAGAAAGTCGTGCCAATGGCCGGGGCAAAATCAACATTGGTTTGGGAA
>MHTO01000007.1:0-27841 GCA_001823105.1 Candidatus Wildermuthbacteria bacterium GWA2_46_15
CAGCTGTTACAGACCTGAGAAATCTTTATCCAGTAACTGCCAATGAAATAGCCCCAGGCGCAGTTACAGCTATAGGTATAGAAGACGGGTCTATCGGCACAACAAAACTTGCTGATAACGCAGTTACGTCTATAAAAATTGCTGACGGCGCTATTATGAATGTTGATATTAATGATAATGCAGCCATCGCAGGCACAAAAATTTCAGCTAGCTTTGGTTCGCAGAACATAACCACAAGTGGGAATATTATAACTACAGGAACAGGCATGATGACTTCAGTAGGGCTTATAACTGCTGCAGCAGGGAT
This sequence comes from Candidatus Wildermuthbacteria bacterium GWA2_46_15, assembly GCA_001823105.1. Lineage (GTDB taxonomy): Bacteria > Patescibacteriota > Minisyncoccia > Minisyncoccales > GWA2-46-15 > GWA2-46-15. Next base: position 308 of record MHTO01000007.1, read on the forward strand.
AAATGTGAGCGGCGGAAATTTTGCTATTACTGATGCCAGCAATATTGTGCTGAATACAAATAAGATTACGATGTATGGCGCAACAGGAAACATTGCTTTAGCTGGCTCGCTTACCCAGCTTAGATCAATAAGTTTAACGCCAGATTATGATAGCGCAGTTTTAAACCCTGACGGCGCTGATAATTTCGGGACACTGACGTTAAAATACAGCAATTATCATAATTATTATGAATGGACTACATCTGAACCTACAACCCAGGATTACGATATAGTTATCAGGTACCGCCTTCCAGATGGATTTTCATCTTTTGATTCAGCTCCCATAAAACTCTGGAACAAGGTTTCAACTACTCCTGGAGCCACCAAAGTAGATGTTTCGATGTTAGATACATTAGGAAATCCAGTTACTTTATCAGGTGGATCTACATTACAAAATACTTCATGGGCAGAGTCGACTATAAATATAACTGGTTCACCCGCATTTACAGCAGGAGATTATATAACTATTATAATAAAAATGTCAGCTGATCAAGGCAAGCTGGTAGATATTGGAGAATTAACATTGAAGGGGAATTGGTAATATGAGATGGTTAATCGAATTTATAGGAGGGAAATTACCATGAGTACAAAAAAATTGTGTAAAGTTTTATTAGTTGCATTTTTTGCGGTTACGCTATCCACAATTTCTTACGCTCAGGAAAATCGCATACTGATGACTACGGATCAACAGTATCAAAACTCAGCCGCAAACGCTGATTTTGAGTCGTGGATTAACTGGGCCCTGGATAATACAGCTCCGCCTGACGGCTGGACAAAAGTACTTACTCCTACAATAGCAAAAGAGACTGCGTCTGCAAAGATGGGTTCTGCCAGTTTAAAAATAACTGGAAATGCTGGACAAGGAGTAAGTCAGGCAGTTTCAATTGAAAAGAATACAACATATACGGTGAGTTTCTATTACAAGGTTAATACAGGACACTCCTGCACTTTTTCATTGACAGGTGATTCTACGGGCGCATTTACCTTAACAGGCGCTTCAGGCCTCGCTAGCGCGGTTTGGACAAGAAAGGCATTTGTAATAACTACTAATGCCAGCGATACGACTTTGATTGTAAAGATGGTTGCAGACGCTGCCAGCAATGTCTTTTATCTTGACGGTGTTTCAGTGACAAAGGGAATAGCTACGCCTGCTTTTGGCCGGGCAGTTATTAATGATTCAGGCGCTCAGATACTATATGGAGATTTAACAATAAACGGCACAACAAACTTAAATGGAGATGTAAATTTAGGGGACCTGTCAACAGATAATATTACATTAACAGGAACCTTGAAATCTCCAACTGCTACAGACGTGTCTATTCAATCTACCACAGGTATTTTAAAATTGAATAAAGCTTCCGCGGATAATGAACTCAGGGTCTTTGAAAATGCCGTAACCCCGGCCGCCTTTACATCATTAAGGCACCAGAACCTCACGACTTCTGCAGGAGCTCTTACAATAAACCCTGCAGGAGGCATAACCAATATAACAGGCGCGTTAGCAGTTAGCACTACTCTAACTGCGACTGGCGATTTATCTGCGGCTAGACTTTCTACAGACAGCTCAAACTATTATGATTTTGGAAATGCCTCAGGCAATGCGCCTATATCAAACGGCACAGTTAATACAAATTTAAATGCAGATAAGCTGGATGGCCTGGATGCTTCAGCTACAGGAGCTAACGCTCATGTCCTTGCAACAGATGCATCTGGAAATATTTCTGTAGTGAATGTTGACGCAAGCGGCTATTTGAGGGCTGGCGCAAGTTCTGCCGGCGTAGGCTCTGTGCGTATTCCAAATAATTCGTGGATAAACGCAAGAAATTCTACAAATCTCGCTGACATAAATCTTATATCGCTCAACACATCTAATCAGGTGTCGTTTGGCGCTACTCCTGTAGCTGCCTTTACAGCAGCAGGGACTATCGCTGGTTCCGGCTCTCCAACGATTACAGGTTTTGGCACAATAAATGGAGCCACGCTTTCAGGAGGCACTCTCTCTGGAGGCGCTTATTCAGGGACATCGCTTACTCCTGCAACTTTAACTACTGGAGACGGCGTAGTATATACTTTGTCTCCTGCAATAAGCGTGTCAACGCCGGGAACCACAGGATATACTGCTTTAAAAGTTAATGTCACAGAAACTTCTGTTGGCACAGGCACAAAGAACATTTTGGATTTATCTGTAGGAGGCGCTCAGAAGTTTGTCGTTAATTCAACAGGATCGCTTTCAATTGGTATAATTCCGGGCGCTAATGTAAGCGGAGATATTACCGGTAATTCAGCAAATGTAAACGGCATAGTTACAACTATTCATGGCGGCACAGGAGCAAATCTTTCTTCAGGCGCCCAGGGTGGGGTTACTTATATGGCTGCTTCCAGCATAATGGCAGTAAGCGCTGCTGGCAGTTCAGGCCAAGTGTTGCAATCAAATGTCACAGGAGCTCCTACGTGGACTACGGATATTTCAGGGAAAGCTTCAAACGTAACAGGCACAGTTGCGGCAGACCATGGCGGCACAGGCTTGACTTCTTATACAGCAGGCGATATGGTTTATTATTCATCAGGCACTGCGCTTTCCAAAGTTAATATAGGCACTGCGAATAAAGTTTTAATCAGTTCAGGCACTGCTCCTCAGTGGTCTGATACTCTAACTTTAGCCGGGACTCTTAGTGTAACTGGTTCCGGAAGTTCCAGCTTTACAAATGGCAAGGTTGGCATAGGGACAGCAAGTCCTACGGCACCGTTGGATGTCGCGAAGACTTATACGACTGCTTCAGCAATTGATTACGGCGCAATAGTAGAACCTACTTATAATGCAGCAACAGCAGGCGCCAATAAATATACTGCATTGCTCGTTAAAGCTACAGAATCTGATCTCGCAGGATATAGCGGCGCAAAATTGCTTTTAGATTTACAAGCAGGGTTAACTCCAACTTCAAAATTTTCAGTTGATAATTCAGGTAATGTCGTATCAGGCACCATAAACAGCCAGACCATAGGCGCTGTTTCTAACCTGGCAGCAGTTAATGTGTCAGGCGATTTGGCTGTAGGTGGGGGCTATGGTTCAACTGGCGTTACAATGGATTCATCAGGCAATCTTAAGCTTGATGGGAACATATATATAAAAGGAGTAATGTATAGAGAAAATCTTACTGATTTACAGGTTCAAAATAACACAATTACGCTAAATGCTTCAGATGCTCCTTCTGACGCAGATGCGTATATAGGTGTTATGTCAGGCGGGACAAAATTAGCTCCTACGTATACAGGCCAGTTGAAGTGGACTGCGGCAACAGATACGTGGGATATTAGTAATGATGTAAGTTTAGCAACAGGAAAGGCTTATAAAGTTAACAACGTAAGCGTTCTTTCAGCTACAACCCTTGGTTCAAATGTTGTGAATTCTTCTTTGCAAACTGTTGGCACTATAGGTACAGGTGTATGGCGCGGAACTCCTGTAGAAGTTGCATATGGCGGCACAAACCTTACTTCTTATGCTATAGGTGACTTGGTATACGCTTCAGGCGCAACAACACTTTCAAAATTAGCTGATGTAGCTACAGGAAGCGTGTTGGTATCAGGAGGCGCAGGCGCAGCGCCGTCTTACTCAAGTTCTCCGACAATCTCAGGTATATTGACAGTCCAGGGCGCAGGCGCTTCAAGTTTTGTAGGCAATGTTGGTATAGGCACAGCCTCTCCTGCAGGCCTTTTAGACGTCTATAATAAACCAGCCAATGCTTCAGGCATGGCTACAGCTGCATTAATTAAGCCAGACTATTCTTTGCTGAATACTGCAGGAGATGGTTATACTGCCTTGAAAATAAATGTTACTGACGCGCTAGCAGGCGCAACAGGCGCGAAGAATCTTTTAGACCTCGCGGTAGAAGGAGTGTCTAAGGCAAAGGTAGATTCTACAGGCGCTATGACAATACAAGGATTAACTATAGGTTCAACAGCTCTTACTTCCAGCACGATAGGCAGTGAAGGCGCAAAACTCGTAGGGACTAAAACTGGATACACTAATTTTACTGCCACAGAAGCCAGTGTCCAGGGCGCTTTGTCAGGCATTGATACTGCCTTAGGAGCAATATCTGGAGGCGCAGGAAACTTTACTAATCTTACAGTGACAGGGACTTCAGATTTGCAGGGCGCTATTTCCAATACCACTGCCGCGAACGGAGGCGCAGTTACCATAGCGGATGCCTTAACGCAGACAGGTTCTGGAAACCAGGTTACATTCGCAGGCAATGTTGATGCTACTAATGGCCTGGATGTAACAGGAGCTTTGCTAACTGCAGCTAATGGAGCTTCAATAACAGGCGGTTTGAATAATAATACAGGAGGCATTACAAATGCAGGAGCGATTTCAGGCGCTACAACAATTACTGCAAGCGGAAATATTATAACCACAGGCACAGGCGCTATTACTTCAGCTAATGGCCTTACTGTTTCAGCGAATGGAGCTTCAATAACAGGCGGGGTAAACAATAATGCCGGAGGCATTACAAATGCAGGAGCGATTTCAGGCGCCACAACAGTTGCAGCGTCAAGTTATATTAGATCGCTTGCTTCAGTAGGCCTGATTCCTGAATACGATAATGCCACGCCCATGCCAGATGGCGCAGATAACTTTGGCACGTTGTCGCTTTTATATGCAAATTCCCACAACTATTACGAATGGACTACCTCTGAACCTACAACCCAGGATTACGATATAGTTATCAGGTATCGCCTTCCAGATGGTTTTTCATCTTTTGACGCATCTCCTATAAAACTCTGGAACAAGGTTTCAGCTGCTCCTGGAAGCACGGCTGTAAATGTTACTATGCTAGATACAGCGGGAAGCGCTGTTACTTTAACAGGCGGATCTACATTACAAAATACCTCCTGGGCAGAATCAACTATTACTTTAGACGCTGCTGGAAAGACATTTACTCCGGGGGGATATATAACAATAATTATAAAAATGTCAGCTGACCAGGCTAAGACTGCAGATGTTGGAGAATTGACATTGAAAGGGAACTGGTAATTAAAGAAACCGCGTAGGTTGCCGTAAGCATCCTACGCAGTTGAGGTGGTTTAAATGTATTTAATAATTGCGTATCACGGTAAAGGTAAAACCGAAGTCGAAGAAGATTTAAAAAAGCTATGGTTTAATTATTCTAACTTTGTGAAGTTAGTAAGAGTTGAACATGTGTATTTTTTTCAGAACGCAAAAGACAATAAAGGCGCGGATTTACTTATGATAATAGATTATAAATGCGCGAAGTCTTGCTTGGGTACTCAAGTCAAATCTTGCGGCGCTGGAGTAGCGAAGCAAAACTTTGCATTAAAGAATAAAAGCGTAAATTACTGGCTATACGTAAGGGACAAGGGCCAAGAGTCAAGGGACAAAAAGAAGATTTCTTCTATGCCCCTTGGTTCTTGATCCATGCCCCTAACAAGGAGGCCTTAAAATGGTTACTATGATTACAAAAAGAGCAGCATACGGAAGAAGAATGAATTACCTGGCGCCTGGCGCTATTTTCCTCTTGTTTTTACTGATATGGCGTCTGTCGCCAGGGGATGCCTATGCCCAGGAACAAAAAATCATCGTTACTACTAATCAGCAATACCAGAATATGGCGCGTAATGCGTCTTTTGAATCCTGGTCAGGCGGCGCGAGCGTTGTTCCGGATGCGTGGACTGGTGTAAACAGCCCAGGTTATACTAAACTTACTAGCGATAAAATGATCGGCGCTAGCAGTTTAAAGGTAACTGCCTCTGCGAGCGGCCAGGGTGTAAGCCAGACTGTTGCAGTGGACCCAAATAATACCTATACAGTAAGCTTCTATTATAAGGTAGATACAGGCGGCTCAGCCGCATTTAATGTATCAGGGCTAGGCGCATTAATTAACCAGACAGGCCTTAATTCAACTTCATGGAAAAGAATGGGTTATAGTTTTGATACTCAAGCTTCAGATACCAGTGTTACTATAAAAATGACCGCAAATGGCGCATATGTATTTTACATTGATGGCGTAATGCTGACAAAAGGCCCTCAGGCATCTGGGTTTATGGATTACGCAGTTACAGACACAGGCGACCAGACAATCTATGGGAATATTACTACTACGGGAACAGTGGATAGCGTAAATATTTCAGATTTTGCTACCACAGGAAGCCTTGACCACACGAAACTTATTAATATAGGTACTAATACCCATGCTTTGATAGATACGCACATTGCCGGTTCTTCTGGAGTCCATGGCGTTACCGGTTCAGTAGTAGGAACTACAGATATCCAAACACTTACAAATAAAACTATAAATGCAGTTAGCGACGGCCTGACAGTTGGGACAAACCAGCTTGTTGTAGCATACGGCAACGTCGGCATCGGGTTGACGAGTCCGCAAGTTCCTTTACATGTCTCTGGCACAACGGCAGGAAATGAAGTGGCAAGATTTGAAGGAAGCTATATAACAAGCGGCTCAGTAAAACTCGCTAACTTTATGCGTAATGGCGGCGCTGTTGCCGCTGATATTTCATATACCGATGGAACCCCTGTTACTATAGATTTTGGAACAAGCACAAATCACGGCCTTAATCTAAAAACGAATAATTTAGAACGAGTAAGAATATCTAATGATGGCAACGTTGGCATCGGAACGACGGGGCCGTCTTCACCACTACATTTGAGTTCGACAGCGGGACAGGGACTTCCTTTACTAATTATTCAATCAACACATGCAACAGACCCACGAGCGACCATTTCTTTGAGGACAGGGTCAGCGGAATATGGTTTTATGCAAGTTACTTCAGACGGCTTTACCATAGAAAGTAACAATGCTCCACTTAAATTTAAGCCAAATTATGTTGAGCAGATGAGATTGAGTACCGCTGGTGGGCTCTCATTGGGCAGTACATACGCAGCGACAGACCCAGGGACAGGGTCAATGATAATCAGCGGCAACATTGGCATCGGCACTGCTTCACCCACAGACAAACTCGACGTCCGTGGTAATATAGTTTCACCTACAGGCATGCTCCAGACGCCGTTTGGCGGCATAGGTAGTTACGAAAACCTGCTTTTACAGTCAGAGAATTTTGCAGACACTTGGACAACCACTAATGCTGCTGTACTAGCTGATGCAACTGCGCCCAATGGCCTGAATAGCGGCGCTACCACTCTTAGCACAGGACTTACTGGCCCTGGCTCAATATCCCAGACTATTCCTGCAAACGTCTTTACCATCTACACTCTATCAATCTGGCTCAAATCAGGCACCTCTACTACTGCTCAACTTGAACTTATCACTGACTCTGCAGTAGATACTGCTGCCACCCAGGCTGTGACACTTACAAGTAGTTGGCAGCGTTTCAGTGTTACTAAGACTACTCCGGCTATAGACGTTACCACTCTTACCGCTGCTGTTAAGAACACAGGAGCTATAAGTACTAGTATCTTACTTTGGGGCGCTCAAATAGAAAATAGCTCTACCCCAGGGGTCTATGCCAAGACTACAACAGGCATAGTTACTGCTTCTCGCGGAATTGTTTCCACAGGCGATATCCTTATGCCATCGCTCAAACTCTCAGGTGGCGTTATCACAGATACAACAGGCACAGTAACAGTAGGAAGCTCAAACAATTTAAGCCTCTCAGGGAATTTGCAGGTTACAGGCGCAGGCCCGCATTATATATCTCAAGGCAACGTCGGCATTGGGACGACGAGTCCAACTGCCAAATTAGAAGTAGTTGGCGGGATTCTAGCTAGTGGAAATATATGGGCTGGTGGAGGCGTGGCAGGAACATACCCGCTGGAAGTAAATGGAGGAACGTTCTTAAGCGGAATAGTTTACATAAAAGACGGCGAGACTATTGGTACTTACGATGGTAATGAGGCAAAGATAAAATTTGTGAACACTATTGGAACTCAATTTACCAGTTCATCAGGAACAATAATGACAGTTCATAAAGACGGTAACGTCGGCATTGGGACGACGGGACCTGGGGCGAAGTTACATGTTGCGGGAGATTCTACTACAAATACACAATTCGGCGGCGGTGGAGGCAATCTCTCAACAGGTTTTATTGTTGATACAACAAATGGGTGGATCAAATTTGGAAATGGCGGCTATATTGACGGATACTATGGAGAACTGTATTTAACAGGCACTGGAGCAGATAATATCGCTGGGGTAAAGAGAATTTTGACTGCCGCTGGTAAACATTTGGCTTTAATGCCGGGCGGTAATGTCGGCATCGGGACGACATCCCCAGCGGCAATATTAAATGTTTCTCCGACAGTTACGGCTGCTACAGATTTAAAGGGAATATTAAGCGGCCTGGTGTATAACGGGGCCAGCGCTATGACTAACTACTACGGTAATTACATCGCGGCTCCTACCGGCACAGGCACGATTACAAATAAGTATGCGTTAGTGACAGAAGCGACAGCCGGCAACGTCGGCATTGGGACGACGAATCCGGGAGCGCAATTGGATGTAAGCGGAAACTTAGTGACGACTAATGGCGGAACCATTACTGCGGCAGGTTCGGTAATTGCAGACGTAGACAAAATCGAACTTGGTCATATTACCGGCTCCGCATATGGCCTGATTACCAGAAGTGTTAACGAAGATATTGGTTTATATACTCGCTCAGGCCGCTCGATCTTTTTATATACAAATGATAACACTACGCCGAAGCTGACCGTGGCAGGCAGCGGCAACGTCGGCATCGGAACGACAGAACCTTGGTCTCAAATGGAAATAGTTTCCGGCGCCGCTGGTACAACCGGTCTGACAGTTAAAGGCGCTTCCGGTCAGATAACTAACTTACTGAATGTAGTAAAAAATGATAGTTCAGGCGCTTTTAGAGTTGACCAGACTGGAAACGCGTTTGTTTCTAATTCACTTTATGTATACGGAAGTACGGCAAATATTAGCGGTAATTTAGCAGTTTTGGGTACAGAGAATTCAACGATAGCTGGCAATGTCGGTATCGGGACCACGAATCCTGTGGCAAGGCTGACAATTGATGCCGGAGGAGGAACCTCGGCTACTACAGGCTTAATTATTCAAAATCAAGGCAGTGATGCAACAGTTGCTATTGACCTTTCTAATGCCGGCCTGGGCTCATCATTGACAAAGTATTACTTTTATGCAGGTTCTGACGCATATTGGTCAACAGCCGGAAGCCTAAGAACGCCGCATTTGATTGTTGATACATTTGAATCTCCAACAGGGACTAATCTAACGTTTAGGCCGGATGGCCTGAATGGAGGCGCAGGAACTTATGTTTCTATGCAGTATTACAATGGGTCCGGCTGGCAAGATGGAGCTAAGGTGGCAAATGTATCGAGCGGATTTAGTAATTTACAACTGATGCCGGCCGGCGGCAACATTGGCATAGGGACGGCTGGGCCATTATATAAACTTGATATATTTGGCGGCGACGCAGCAATCCGTGATGCTAGTGACTTGGGTTCTGAAAGTTTAACCAATGAAGCATTGACTTCAGGGACTTCCTGGACAGCAGCTAATGATTGCGCTTTAAGCGATGCCGCTATCTGGACATTCGGTTCCGGGACTGCTTCAACATTAACCCAAGCGTCAGGAACTTTAGCAACGCCCGGGGTGGGTTCAAGGTTTTACAAGTTTACTTATACGGTTAGTGATACTGCTGGAAATCCTACAGCCTCAATTACAAGCGCTTTTGCTGCTGTGCCTTTAGCCTTAAATTTGGCCAATGGGGTGAATACAGTTTACTTTAAGGCAGCATCAACCCCTGCAGATTTTGTTATTACCTCAACGCTAACCTCAGGGCAGGCATTCACGCTGGATGCGCTCTCGTTGAAAGAAATACAAGGCGGAGATTTATTTGTCAATGGAATAATTACAGGCGGCGGGATAGATGGAATAAAGGTATTGGCAAACGCTAATGTCGGCATCGGGATTACTGCTCCCGGCGAAAAACTCGATGTCAATGGCACTGTTAAATCCACAGGGGCAATAATAGGCTCAATAACAGGCATGCTAAAAGCTTCAAGCGGCACAGTAGCTCAAGCTATATCCGGCACAGATTATGAACCGCCTGTTACTAAAGGTGACCTTACAGCAGGTTCAACTAAGATTACAATAGGCGGCTCCGCTACAGGCGCATTAATAGGCGCAGGCGCGACAGTAGATGTAAACGAAGCTGATCTTACCTTAAATAATATAGGAGGTATATTAAATAGCAATAAAGGTGGCACAGGATGGGACTCTTCAGGTTCCACAGGCCTTGTTAAAATCGCATCAGGCGTATGGCAGGTTGGAGTAGAAGGTATAGATTACCTTACAGCCTCTAGCACTAGTACGCTTACAAATAAAACAATAGACGCCAATGCTACAGGCAACTCTATAACTAATCTGGAACTAGCTGACTTTGCAGCCAATATCGTAGATACAGACACTACTTTAACAGCTAATTTAGATACCAGGATTCCCAGCCAAAAAGCTACCAAGACCTATGTAGATGCTTTTGTCTCAGGCTTAAAATGGAAACAATCAGTCAGAACTGCCACAACTGCGGCAGGAACTCTTGGAACAAGTTTCGCAAACGGCCAAATAATAGACGGAAAGACTCTAGTGACAGGGGACAGGATCCTGATAAAGGACCAATCTCTAGGCTCTGAAAACGGCATTTACATTGTTACAACAAGCTCTCCCACAAGAGCCGCTGACGCTGATACCGATACGGAAGTCAAACAAGCCACTATGTTTGTTGAAGAAGGGTCATTAAATTCTGACACAGCATGGGTATGCAACAATGACGCGATAACTTTAGGAACAACTGCTCTTATGTTCGTACAGTTCTCAGGCGCAGGGACATACACAGCGGGAACAGGCCTTACTCTTCAGGGCAACTCATTTTTAATAACCCCTTTAACAGCCTCAAGAGCGCTCCAGACAAACGCTTCAGGCGAGCTTGCAGTATCAAACGTTAGCGCCGCTGAATTAGGATATGTCTCAGGAGTAACATCAAGCATCCAAACCCAGTTAGATAATAAACAAGTAAGCGACGAAACCATTGCAGCTTTAGCGGCATATAACACCAATGGTATCTTAACCCAGATAGCGCAGGATACATTCACCGGAAGGGCTGTTACCGGAACATTAAATAGAATTACAGTTACTAACGGCGATGGCGTTATTGATAACCCATCCGTTGATATTGCCTCTAGCTATGTTGGGCAAGATACTATCACTACCGTAGGCACTATCGCTACAGGCGCATGGGCCGGAACTCCTGTCACAGACGCATATGTTGCAGACGCTCTAACAATAACAGCCGGAACAATAAACAATACCCCTGTTGGCGCAAGTACAGCTAGCACAGGTTCGTTTACTAATCTGAGCGTAAGCGGCACATTGAGCCTGGCGCCAGACTCTGTGACTGACGCTATGGTAGTAGATAGTATAACAGCTTCTAACTATGTCCCGCTTGTTGGAGGGGTAACTGTTACAGGCGGCTTAAATATTGCAACAACATCCGGCAACGTCGGCATAGGGACGACAAGTCCGGGCACAGCATTGCAGGTTATTGGCTCGACAGGTATTTCAATAGGCGAAGATATAACAACCCCCTCTGTAAATACCGCAGGAAAAATTAAGCTGTTCTCAGCAGGAGATAACGCGTTTTATACTACCTTTACAGCAGGAACCCAGACAGATAATGCTGATTATATATTACCTACAGCTCTTCCTGCAGACGATGCATTCTTAAAAAGCACCGTCGCAGGCGCTTTAAGCTGGGATACAGCTGAATATGCTCCTGTTGGCGCAAAGTATATAACACAAACAGCAGATGCAGCTTTAACAAATGAACAAGCTCTTTCAGACCTTTCAACAGGCCTTTTAAAGGTAACAACAGGTACAGGCATATTGTCAACAGCAATTGCCGGAACAGATTATCTTACATCTGAAGTAGATGGAATAATAGGAAATGAAGTAACTGATGCAACAGATTCAACTTTGTCCAGAAGCGGCTCAGGGACAGATGTTAGCCCATATACTTTAGGCATTAATTTAGGCAATCAAAATACATGGACAGGAGTTCAGACATTCAATGCTAACACAAAATTCCCGGTTTCAGGCATTTGGGATACTTTCGGCAACGTTGGCATCGGAATATTAACCCCGGCGTATAAATTAGAAGTTAATGGCACGGGCTACTTCTCTGATAATGTTCGTTTCCCGTTTTCAAAAGGAATAGAATTGGAAGGCGGCGTAAATTTCATAGCTAGCTCTGTAAACTACGTTTTTCTGCTTAATCGTAACATCAATGCCTCCGGCAACGCTGTAGCGACTAACTACAAAGCCGCTCAGCTAAAAATTGATGATAGCGCGTATCGTTTTAATATTTCCCCTGCTATTCAAACAGCAGGGCAGTTGGTTGCCGGACTATCGGAAGTTATGACAATTTTAAATGACGGCAATGTCGGCATAGGAACTACCAGCCCAACTGGATTACTGCATTCCGCTTTAGGTATAATTACCGCAGATAAACAAGCAATTTTGGCAGATGGCGCATGGAACAATGCAGCAGTAACCTTTACAGGCATTAAATCTAATATTACTGACACTGCCTCTAATGCCGCATCAAAATTAATTGACTTGCAGGTTGGTGGAAACAGTAAATTTAGCGTAGATAAAAGTGGGAACGGAGTATTTGCCGGTAATGTAGCCGGAGCAATCCACCAAGCAGGCGCGGATAATAGCTTTTTGTTTAATGGACGTTCCAGGATAACTTCTGCCGCTGATGGAAACATTGAATTAAAGAACAACGCTTCTACGGACTTTGGATTGCTAAAGTTCGGCGGCGTTACCTCATCTTTCCCTGCGTTGAAGAGGAGCGGAGCAGTTCTATCTGTTCGATTAGCTGATGATTCAGCGTATGCCGGGATACATAGTGATTTTGCTTGGGCTGATTATTTGCGCGCTGATAGTTATGCTGCTCTTGGCGCTAATTATGCAGCCACGGGCGTTATTCGTTTGCCTGATAATAATTTTATCAAATCCCGCAACGCCGCTAATTCAGCTGATAAATCCCTCATTGGCCTCAATGCTTCTGATTTAGTATCAATAGACGTAGATGCTGCCGGCGCAATCTTCGGCGGCAATGTCGGAATTGGGACTACCGCTCCCGGCGAAAAACTTGATGTCAATGGCACTGTTAAATCCACAGGGGCGATAATAGGCTCAATAACAGGCATGCTAAAAGCTACAAACGGCACAGTAGCTCAGGCTGTATCCGGCACAGATTATGAACCACCTATTATTAAAGGTAACCTCGCGGCAGGTTCAACTAAGATTACAATAGGCGGCTCCGCTACAGATGCTTTAATGGGCACAGGCGCTACAGTAGATGTAAACGAAGCCAATCTTACCTTAAATAATATAGGAGGCATATTAAATAGCAATAAAGGCGGCACAGGCTGGGACTCTTCAGCCGCCACAGGCCTTGTTAAAGTCGCATCAGGCGCATGGCAGACCGCGACAGCAGGCACAGATTACCTTACAGCCTCTAGCACCAATACTCTTACAAATAAAACAATTGACGCCAATGGCACAGGCAACTCTATAACTAATCTGGAAACAGCTGACTTCGCAGCCAATGTTGTAGATACAGACACTACTTTAACAGCTAATTCAGACACCAGGCTCCCTAGCCAAAAAGCCGCCAAGACCTATATAGATACTTCCATCGCAGGCTTAAAATGGAAACAATCAGTCCGCGTCGCTACTGCTGTATCAGGGACGCTTGCGGCAAGTTTTGCAAACGGCCAAACAATAGACGGAAAGATTCTAGTGACAGGGGACAGGATACTGATAAAGGACCAATCAACAGGCTCTGAAAACGGCATTTACATTGTTACAGCAGGCTCTCCTGCAAGAGCAACTGACGCTGATACATCAGCTGAAGTCAAACAAGCCACTATGTTTGTTGAAGAAGGATCATTAAATTCTGACACAGCATGGGTATGCAACAATGACGCAATAACTTTAGGAACAACTGCTCTTATGTTTGTGCAGTTCTCAGGATCAGGAACATACACAGCAGGAACAGGCCTTACTCTTCAGGGCAACTCATTCTTAATAACCCCTTTAACAGCCTCAAGAGCGCTCCAGACAAACGCTTCAGGCGAGCTTGCAGTATCAAACGTTACTGCCGCTGAATTAGGATATGTCTCAGGAGTAACATCAAGCATTCAAACTCAGTTAAATAATAAACAGCCTCTCGACTCCACCCTTACAAGTTTAGCGGCATATGACACCAATGGTATTTTAACCCAAATAGCGCCGGATACATTCATCGGCAGGGCTGTTACCGGAACATTAAATAGAATTACAGTTACTAACGGCGATGGCGTTATTGGTAACCCATCTGTTGATATTGCCTCTAGCTATGTCGGGCAAGATACTATTACTACTGTAGGCACTATCGTTACAGGCGCATGGACAGGAACTCCTGTCATAGACGCATATGTCGCAGACGCTCTAACAATAACAGGCGGAACAATAAATAATACCCCGATCGGCATAACTACAGCTAGCCCAGGTTCGTTTACTAATCTGAGCGTAAGCGGCACATTGAGCCTGCCGCCAGATTCTGTAACTGACCCGATGGTCTCAGATACTTTAACAGCCTCAATATTTAAAGGAACAGGCACTATTACAAATGCAGTTGATCTCGGAACAGCTGAAATAGCAGGGATACTTACTGCGGATAAAGGCGGAACAGGTAACACTAATTATACAGTAGGAGATATTATTTACGCATCAGGGGCAGCTACTTTATCTAAACTCGCTGATATTGCAACAGGCAATGTCTTAATATCAGGTGGAGTGGGCGTAGCGCCAAGCTGGAATAAGGTTGGTTTAACAACTCATGTGACAGGCACCTTGTCAGTGGCTAACGGCGGAACTAACTTAAATACTATTGCCGCAGGTTCTATTTTGGCAGCCAATACTCTGGATACACTCACTGCCGTAACATCCATAAGCGGTTTAAAGGTACTGCAGAATAACGCAGGCACAACTTCATGGGCAGGTACTACAGGCACAGGAAATGTCGTCATGGATAATTCCCCGACATTAATAACGCCTACTCTTGGCGCAGCCACTGCCACTTCTATAAATAAACTTACTATAACTGCTCCTGCAGTTTCAGCCATTTTAACCATAGCTAACAATAAGACATTTACAGTCAATAATACAATCACTCTTGCCAGCCTGGCAGACGGCCAAGTCTTCACATTTCCTGCCGCAGGAGGCAATGTCACAGTATTGGGCAACACAACTACAGGCACAGGAAGCACTATTGTTTTAGCCGCTTCGCCTACAATAACTACGCCGACGCTGATTACCCCTACGATAGCTGATTTTACAAACGCAACTCACGCTCATTCAAGCTCTTCCACTGGCGGCACTGTAAGCCATACCAGCCTTTCAAATATCGGCACTAACACTCACGTTCAGATAGATAGTCATCTGGTAAATACATCCAACCCTCACGCTGTCACAAAAACCCAGGTAGGGCTTGGCAATGTAGATAATGTCCAGCAATTACCAATGAGTTACCTGGATACTGACACAACTTTACTGGCCAACTCTGATGTAAAAGTACCCAGCCAAAAAGCCACCAAGACCTATATAGATACTTCCATCGCAGGCTTAAAATGGAAACAATCAGTCAGAGTTGCCACAACTGCGACAGGAACTCTTGGAACAAGTTTTGCCAACGGCCAATCTGTAGATGGTAAAACACTAGTTACAGGAGATAGAATCCTTATAAAGAACCAGTCCACAGGCTCTGAAAACGGTATCTACATTGTTACAGCAGGCTCTCCTATAAGAGCAACTGATGCTGATACATCAGCTGAAGTCAAACAAGCCACTATGTTTGTTGAAGAAGGGACATTAAATTCTGATACAGCCTGGGTATGCAACAATGACGCGATAACTTTAGGAACAACTGCTCTTACGTTTGCGCAATTCTCAGGCTCAGGGACATATAATGCAGGAACAGGCCTTACGCTTCAGGGCAACACATTCTTAATAACCCCTTTAACAGCTTCTAAAGCGCTCCAGACTAATGCATTAGGCGCTCTTGAAGCATCAAATGTCACTACCGCTGAATTAGGATATGTCTCAGGCGTAACATCAAGCGTACAGACGCAGATAAACTCTAAGCAAGGAACTTTAACTAATTCAGCAGGCCTTGCAGCAGCTTTATCAGATGAAACAGGAACAGGTCTAGCGGTCTTTAACAATGCTCCTACAGTTACTGATCCTATAATTACTAATATTAATCCAGGAGCAAATTTTACTCTTACTCAGAATTCAGTAGTTCCGTTTACATCTGTTAACGCAGGAGCTGTGGCTAATACATTGTATCTTAACGCTGGCAACGTTGGCATTGGGCTGACGGGGCCTACGAGCGCCCTGCACGTTAACGCAACCACAGCAGGAAGCGGCGCCTATGGATTGCGTGTAAGGCAAAATACTCCATGGAGCGGAGCGGAGCCATACGCTCTTTATGTAGAAGGGTACTCATACCTTAATGGGTTTAGAATTAATGCTGCTGACGGTATCAGGGGACTCTATAAAACAGCATCTGGTGGAAGTTTGGGTTTTGCCGTCGCAGGAGATGACCCCATTACCTTTACGCAATCAAATACACTAACAAGAATGACTATAGCAGTTGGCGGCAACATTGGCATTGGCGCCACTGCTCCTTCCCAGGCTTTGGAGCTTGGCGCAGGTAAATGGCTGTCTTTTGAAGGCGCAACAGATGATTCCTATGAAACAACCATTCAAGCCGTGGACCCAACAGGGAGCGATAAAACCATAACCTTCCCGAACGCAACAGGCACAGTCGCTGTATCAGCAGCCAGTCCTTTGAGCTTATCAGCGCTAGGAGTTATATCAATCTCAGATGCAGCAGCAAATGGCACTACTAAAGGAGCGGCTGCTTTTACTGCCAGCGATTTTAATGATTCAACCGGAAACATCTCCATAGACTATACTAATGGCCAGGCTGCATCTGCTACGACAAAAGGCTTTTTAACTCCCACAGATTGGAATTCCTTTAATGATAGCCAAGGCTACATCCCGGTTGGAACTACTAGTCAATATTATCGCGGCGATAAGACATGGCAGACTCTTGATACTACAGCAGTAACAGAAGGCGCAAATTACTATTATACAGATGCAAGAGTTGATACAAGGCTGGATACAAACCAGTCTATCTCAGGATCATGGATATTCTCAAATCCTGTTACAATTGCAGAGCCTTTATCAGCATCTCATGCGACTACTAAATTATATGTTGACAATGCTATTGCAGGCCTTTCCTGGAAAGAGGCAGTAAAAAGTAATTCAATAACTGCTCAGCCGGCTTCTCCTGTATCAGGCGATAGTTATATAGTCCCAACTGGCGCAACAGGCGCCAATTGGACAGGCCATGATTTAGACCTTGCTAAATATAACGGCGCAGCCTGGGTATTTGAGGATGCAGAGCTTTCAGACGCTGTATTTGTAGATGATGAAATGGTTTCATATGTATATAATGGCGCGGCATGGATTCAGTTCACAGGCGCAGGCGCATATGTCTGGGGCGCTGGCTTATTAAACACAGGCAATACTATTAATGTAGGCGCAGGAACAGGTATTACAGTAGGGCCTGACACAATTTCTATAACACCCCTGACAGCTTCGAGGGCAGTCGCAACTGATGGCTCAGGGAATCTCATTGCTTCAAGCGTTACTTCAACTGAATTAGGGTATCTATCATCAGTATCGTCTAATATACAGACACAATTAAATGGCAAGCAATCTACTCTTACTAACTCCGCAGGCCTTATAGCAGCTCTTAATGATGAAACAGGAACAGGACTCGCAGTCTTTAACAACGCTCCTACAATTACTAATCCTGTAATTACCAATATTAATCCAGGAGCGAATTTTACTCTTACTCAGAATTCAGCAGTTCCATTTACATCTGTTAATGCCGGGGCAATTGCAAATACATTGTATTTAAAAGCAGGCAATGTCGGTATTGGCTCCACAAATCCGAATTTTAAATTAGATGTCAATGGCATTGTGAATGCCACTGCGCTCTATGTAAACGGAACGCCATATATCGGTTCTCAGTGGACAACATCAGGCTTAAATGTTTACTACAATACAGGTAACGTCGGCATTGGGACGACGGATCCTACGAGGGCATTATACGTCAATGGCGACATATATGCGACAGGCGTAATATCAGGGGCTAGTGTAGGCTCAAGTCTTGTAGTTAGAGAAATGGACGGCGCACCTTCAGTAACTAATGTTTCAGTCTTGGAATTTGACCAAGGCACAGGGCTTATTGTTACTGACCAGGGCAGTAATATTGCTCGTGTCAGATTGGGCAGTCATTGGAAAGAGTTGTATATAGATGGTCTAAGCGTAGGCATGATTCCTACTGGCGAAGAGACATTGAATATGATAGCCGGCAATGACCTTGATATTACTGGAAATCCTGCTGCAGCGCCTAAATCTTTGACATTCGCGGTTGAGGATGATCTGGATCTAACAGCTGTCAGGGCTTCAGGCGTGTCGGGTTTAAGCTTATATGATGACGGAGCGAATCTAGGGGTGTTTGTGAAAGATGGAGGCAATGTCGGCATCGGGACAGCGAGCCCTGTTGTAAAATTGGACGTGGATGGCGGGTTAAGGGTTACTGGCAGTGTTGTGCTTTTAGGCGATGTAGATTTAGGAGATGCTCAGGTTGATACGATACGGATACGCGGGACTATTAAGGGCTCTTCTCCAACACTTGTTGTTGACCAGGATACAGCAGCGGATATTGTGGATTTTCGCGATGGCGGCATTACTGTATTTAAGATTGCAGATGGCGGAGCCATTACAGCGATCGGGCCATTGTCAGTAGACTCACCTACTTTCTATGTAGATAACTTAGCCCACCGTGTCGGCATCGGGACGACGGGGCCGGGAACAAAATTGGATATAGTTGGCGGCGCAATTAGGACTGACAACCAATTAATCTCCACAGTAGCTACAGGCACAGCGCCATTAGCAGTTTCTTCAACAACAGCTGTTGCCAACCTCAACGCAAGTTTATTGGGGGGATATCCTGTAAGCACAACAAGAAATGCGGCAAATACAATACCGGTCAGGGATGCTAGCGGCTATCTGCAGTTAGGATGGATAAATACAACCAGTGGAGACAATGGCACTACTGCGATTTCCAGGATCTATGCCTCTAATGATGCCTATATCCGCTACTACACCCCTGCCAATTTTAAGACCGTCCTAAGTTTAGTTGACCGCTCAGCAGGAACTTTAAATTATCTTCCCAAATGGACTCCTGACGGAGATACCCTTGGAAATTCAATTCTATACGATAACGGCACCAACGTCGGCATCGGGACATCTGTGCCGGGAGCTCCTCTACATTTAGTCGGTGCCAAGAACGCAACTTACAATGGCGTAGCTTATATCGCTGATTCAGCTGCTTCAGCAGTTGGAGTTGGTGGTGGAATTACTTTTCTTGGGAAAGTTGCTCCCAGCCAATCATACTATGAGGCAGCAGCGCTTCATGCGTACAAAGAGGTAGTTAATAACAACAATTATGCCACTAGTTTAATTCTGCGAACCACCAACTCCGCTGGGACAATGGCGGATGCCGTGACTATCAACAGCGTGGGCAATGTCGGCATTGGCTCAACTAGCCCAAGTAAAAAATTAGATGTAGCTGGCGATATAAATTTTACAGGCAGTCTCTATCAGAATGGTTCGTTATATGTTTCATCTCAGTGGATAACCTTAGGAAGTAATATTTATTATAACACTGGCAACGTCGGCATCGGGACGACGGTGCCGGGAACAAAATTAGATATAGTTGGCGGCGCAATTAGGACTAATAACCAATTAATCTCCACAGCAGCTGCCGGCACAGCGCCATTGGCAGTTTCTTCGACTACTGCGGTTACAAATCTTAACGCAGATATGCTGGATGGTTATCATTATAACAACTTACCCTATCTTACGGCCAACCAGACAATTACTTTATCCGGCGATGCTTCCGGGTCAGGCGCTACTTCAATATCGGTGACTAATAACATGCTTACAAGAGAGGATATCAGGACGATTGCTCCAAACAATTTAATACCTGCCCGGCTTAAATTCGGTTTTACTTCCTGGGCAAATAACAACTCAGCGCCTTATGCTGATTTTCTGCATATGAGAAGCTATACAGACGCAGGCGGAGGAAATGATAATCTTTTAATGTTTAGTAAGAGTTCAATCGGGGCAAGATTATGGCAGCAGTCATGGAACAGCGCAGTCGCATATTCAAGTTATAAAGATTTTGTCATGACAGACGCGAATAGCGCGAATGTCGCGCTCGGAGGGAATCTGACTGTAAGCGGATCCGGAAGTTTTGGGTCCTTAACTGTCGGCGGGGGATATGGTTCCACAGGCATTACTATGGACACTAACGGCAACCTGCAGGTTGATGGCAATATTACTCTAAAAGGCCAGGTCTGGAAGGAAAACGCTGTGGAATTATATGTTAAAAACCACAGCATTATTCTGAATGACCAGGGCTCTGCGCAGAATGCCTATATAAAGGTATACAATACAAACGGCCTTTTTACATGGAATAACGGGCCTGCCAGATGGGAACTTGGCACAGGCGCCGCCAATAATCACCTGTATGTTTATGGGAACGAAACAGTAACAGGAGACCTTACGATCTTAGGCGCCAGCACGAATTTCAGGAATGCTATGCTGGCTGTGGACGGCTCAGGCTCTGGCCTGGATGCGGATTTATTGGATGGATCTCAAAGAGATTCTGCCTACAATAATTTCGGCAATGGCACTATTCCGGTTCGTCATTCCGCCGGCTATCTTTTCTCTAATTATTTCAACACAACAGCAGATGTAACTACGGCTCCTGCTTCGCACTTTGCGATCCAAACCGGAAGCGATAATTATATAAGATGGCAAACGCCGGCCAATATCATAACATCTTTAAACTTAGGTACAATGGCCACTCAGAATGCAAATGCTGTTGCAATAACAGGCGGTTCTATTACAGGCATAACTGATCTGGTAGTTGCTGATGGAGGAACAGGCGTTAGTACATTCCCGGCAAATTATCTCTTAAAAGGCAATAACGCAAGCCCTATTTTAAGCAGTCTTATATATGACAATGGAACCAATGTGGGCATCGGGACCACGACTCCCCAGGGCAAATTACAGGTTGGAAATTACCATGTATTCGGAGATAAAGCAGTCAGCGTGACTTCTGCATATGGCACAGCATTGACTTTGGCTATACCTAATCATAGGGCCTGCTTTGTCAAAGTCTATGTTACAGGAGACTGGGGGAGCCATTCTGCAGTGAGTTATTCTGCGGGCTTCCATGTTATGAATGGAGCTGGAGGCTTTGCGGAGCCTGGCGCTATAGCGTATGAATACAGGCATATCTCAGGCAATGATTTTGTGTCAGGCCAGGTTACTGGCTCAGCAGGCACATTTACTATACAGCTCAGGACCAATGACAATGGAGATGGGTTTATAGGAGGTACATCTACATTCAGCGGAACTATAACTTATGAGGTAGAAGGCCAGTTTACGACTGTGAACTGATAAAATGGTGTATGGTATTTTAATAATATAATAACGGAGACGAAAATGTTTCCTTGCGTTTTTCACTTTAAACCTTTAAACGACATTTCGACCAAACCAAAAGAGGAGGGTTTTACAATGAATACTATGCTATTAAAAAGAGGTAATTTCTGGAGAATATTCCTGGCTTTATTCATTGCGTTGGCTTTAGAGCTGTGCGCTGGCGCCCCTCCCTGGGCTGTATTCGCAGACGAAGATCATATCATACAGGGTAATGTCGGCATAGGCACTGCTAGCCCCAGCGGCAAACGGCTCAAGGTGCAGGGCGATGCAGATATTACTGGTACCCTGACAGCAGGCAGTTTTAGTATTACAAATCTGGGCACTGTTTCTGTAACAGGCACTATGACATTTTCAGGAGTTACAACTGATATTACAACTGCTGGTAGCGAACATCTTGCTCTGATGCCTGGCGGTAACGTTGGTATCGGGACGACAGGGCCGGCAACCAAGTTACATGCTTTACTTGATACAAATAACGTAGATATTATCAGGGCTTCAACTGCAGCGCATTCTATAGGACTGGGCATTGACAGCGCTGCTACTTATTGGGGGGCAAGCCTATTCCAGGATGGGACAAAGCGCTTTACTGTAGAATCGAATGGAGGCATTCTTGTAGGAGGAGGATATCAAGGTTCAAATGCGCCAGCTAACGGCGCAATAATTGAAGGCAACGTCGGCATCGGGACGACGGGGCCGGGGGCAAAACTTGATGTAAAAGGAGAAATTGTTGCTCGAAGCACAGTTAATGATGTAATTCTGACAAAATCATCATGGGCAGGAAATTCAGGCGGATATTTTGATATTTACAAAGATGGTGTTGTAATGGTTCATTTAAGTGCTTGGACTGGCGCTGGTCATTCTTATTTTAATGAAGGCAACGTCGGCATCGGGACAACGAGCCCTGTTGCTAAACTTGATGTAGCAGGATGGATTAAAAGTAAAACAGGCTATGTGGACCAAAATATGCTTGATACAACTTACTGGACAATAAGCGCTGGTAGTATTGGCAGTTTTAGCGCCAACCAAAGTACTGCTGAAAATGATAGGATTTGGAATACAGATCCGTTTGGCAGGCCTACTATGCTTTGGAGAGCTGTAAACGACGCAGGAAGCGATGCTGATGGAGGTTGGAACTACAATAATATCCCAATAGATAATAATAAAGCATATCGATTAACAGTGTGGGTGAAAAAAGATAACACTTCTTCAGGAACAGTCTATTTGGGTTGCGATGGAGGCAATACCAATGACCTGAATAACGCTAACAATACTAATCCATATTTCTTTGCCTTTGCCTCAAACAACCTTATTGTCAATAGGTGGTACCTCTTGGTCGGCTATATCCATGCCAACAACGATGCTAGCGTTACCAGTTATTCCGCAGTATACGACGGAGTTACCGGTAAAAAAGTGATTAACGGAACTGATTTCAAAAATAGAAATGCAAACAACTTTCAAACTCATAGAACCTATAATTACTACGACACTACTACAGGCTCCATACAGTACTTCTGGGGTCCGAGATTTGAAGAGATTAATGGCAATGAACTAACCATTGAAGATTTGCTGGGTGTGCCTCCTGGCGCAACTCAAGATGCTGTCGCTTATTTTGGCGGCAACGTCGGCATTGGCACTACGGTGCCTGGCCAAAAATTACAAGTCACTGGCATAATTGAAAGCACCTCAGGCGGCTTCAAATTTCCTGATGGCACAATTCAAGGCAGCGCTGGCGCAGCAGGAGGATGGGTTGATGACGGACCAGTTGTGCGTTTGGGCACAGTCTCAGATAGCGTTGGTATCGGGACGACTGGACCGGGAGCAAAGTTGGATGTTCAAGGAGCCAGCGGTCTTAAAATTGGGAATAGTACATATGATGCCAATCTTGTATTTGGTAATAATGCTACATGGAAAAGTGGTATTAGAGTTTATGACAACGGTGATGCTGAAATGCGTATTTGGCATGCTAATCCATCTGGCCAAATTATCCTGGCGACTGGTTATAATGGAGATCAGGCTACTTCTATGCCAACAGACGGATTATTTATTGATCAAAATAAGGTCGGTATTGGATATGCTTCGCCCGCAGGCGCAACGGGTAAACTTCTAGTTAATGGCAACGTCGGCATCGGAACGACTGGGCCGTCTGGAAAATTAGATGTAGTAGCAGGCGCAGCAAGAACTGGAACTCATGGCGCTACCCCATCCTTCTATGTTACAGGGAGTCTCTCCCCCGGTCAAACCGGACCATCTGCAAATAATATAGAGTTTAGGCATGATAATGGTAGTCAAGGAATAGGTTTTGGTTATAATACGATTTATCAAACTGGCAGCAACACTAATCAGGAATTAAATTTATTGTCAAGAGGCAGTAGTCCTATAACGCTAAATGCGTATCCCTACAGCACCGGCAACGTCGGCATCGGGACGACAGCGCCAAATTCAACGTTGACAGTCATTGGCGGCGATAATGCAATCCGGGGAGCCTACGGAAGGATGATACAATCCCGCGACGAATGGCTGAGAATCAATGATGATGACCAAGGCCAGGATTATCATACAAATGGCATCTATATGGATGGGCCAGGGGTTGGGATGCAGGGAGGTTTGTCTGTTGGCGGAAGCAACTTACCAGCAGCTGGAGATATTAATGTTAACGGAAATGATATTGATCTGATGGCTGGAAACGTTGGCTATATTCATCGCGTTGGCCGTATCAGTTTTGATTGGACATCGGGAAGTTATAATTCTTCTGAATACAATGGTATTGAAAGCATGAATTACAATAGGAACTGGGCAGATTCCATGGCCCTTAATAGTTTTAATGATATTACATTGAGGCTTGATTCAAATAATAATAATCCCAATAGTTACTTGCGGGTTACCAACGACGCTTATGCTGGAGGTACTGTTGTTTTTCAGGTAGATCAAAGCGGAAATACATACCACTTAGGCAACGTCGGCATTGGAACCACGGGGCCTGCTGCCAAATTCAATCTCTCCGAGACAACAGGAACCGTGCATGGTGCGGCTCAAGGAAGTCTTATAGTAGATCATGAAAATAGCGGTGGCGCTAGCAGCATTGTCTTCCGCAGTAAGGTAAACCGCGGTAGTGATTACGGTTTTATCCAGTACCAGGATACTGCAACTGTGGGAGGAGCTGGTGAGGCTGCTCAGCTTATCATCGGAACCTCCAATGATGCTGATGATCACCTGATTCTTCAACCTGCCGGCAGAGTCGGCATCGGCACAACCAATCCTGGTCAGAAATTGACTGTAGTAGGAACCATTGAAACCATAAACCCAGGCGGAGGTATAAAATTCCCTGATGGCACAATTATGACTAGCGCAGCAGCAGCAGGCGGCTGGACTGATGGCGGAGCGAATGTGTATTTAACAACGCTTACAGACAATGTCGGTATCGGAACTGTAAGCCCGCAAAGGGCGTTACATATAACCCAAGGCCAAGATGGAGGAAGCAATAGTATTTTCCAGTCTGCTGCTGATGATAGGCCTGGGATTGCTTTAAGAGGATATTATCCTGAGATTGATGTTATTTCTAATATGTACACAAATGGCAGCCATGGAGCAACATTAAGGCTGGCTGCGTATGATGACAGTAGTAGAAACACATGGAAACACTGGGTTATTGGCACGCCTGGAGTAGGCGCTAGCTGGATGGATATTGGCTATGCTCAAAATGACGCCAATCCCCATGCTGGTATCGCTGGTTATGCGGGCGCATCTGGCACTGGAAAGACAATCATGAGATTACAATCAAATGGCAACGTTGGCATCGGGACGACGGCGCCAGGAGTAAAATTGGATATTACTGGTTCTGGGAGCGCTGAAAATCTGCGAGTGCAAGGGTCGATTAAAACTTATGATGGGACGCTTAATAGCACTGGTACCTGGCATTTTGGAGCAGGCGCATTTAGCGGCGATACTAATAATTTCAGCATATACCACGTTCCAAATGGAGCCAAAGTTGTTATTAATACGAGCGGCACTCTTAATGCCACAGGAGGCTTGCAATGGAACGGCCAGTCGCTGGATAGCAGGTATTTTCCTTTAGGAGGCACTGGTACTGTTGCTGGCATTTCTGCTACCAATGGTATGGGGATGGACCGCGACTCGATAAATGATGGCTTATGGTTCAACGATCGCTATGATCAAAACCACCATCTTTATAATAACTACAACAACGTAGATGGCCAGGGCGGGTTCGATGGAATGAAGTGGAACACATACAGAGGCCTTTATATCAGAACAGGGCTTACTGGCAGTACCGATCGTATAACAGTCGATCAGAATACAAATTATATTAATCTTTTAAATAGCAGCGTCGGCATCGGGACGACGGCGCCGAACACAAAGTTACATCTTATTGGGGATAAAGTGTTAGTTACTCCAGGCACTTCTGAGGGTTCCAATTATCCTGCCAGCTGGGGAAAATTTGTAACTATAGGCGATGCCTTAACCGATTATGCCAGGCCTGCTGGTTTATATGGCCTTGATGTTGCTTGGTCAAGTGACTGGGTGATGTTGGGTATGATTGACAGGGCAGGAAGTAACGCTAAAGATGCTGCTCTTGTTTGGGGAGATGATGCTGGTGATAATTTGCGTTTTATGTTTAATACCAGCACAGTTGCGCAGCTAAATCCCAGCGGTACTCTCAATGCTACCGGCGGCTTCCAGTGGAACGGCCAGTCGCTGGATTCGAGGTATGCCTATGTTGGTGGTTCCAATGCCTCTGGGACTTGGCCGATAAGCATCACCGGCAGTGTATCTAGATTATCGACATTTGATACCAGAAGCACTAATCCTGTCCCGTCTTCTTATTCAATGGGCATTACTTCAGATTTTAAAGGAAATGGTGTAGATGGATTAAGTGATGCTGGGTCTTATCATGGAGTATTTAGCTTCCGACAATGGTCCTCAGGGGCTGACTGGTCTGGAGGTGGAATACGACAAATTGCTTTTACGGATAATGATAACTTATGGGTTAGAGGGAATGGGGGCGGTGGAGATACATGGAATGGGTGGAAATTATTATTAAACTCAAGTAATATCTCTTCTTATGCCCTACCAGTAAACGGCGGCACAATAAGCGGTAATCTTACCGTAACTGGCAATATAACTGTCTCTACTTCTAATGCCACAGGCGGCGGCATTATTCTTTCAGATGATGGAGATTTTGTTGATATGAATGATGGTTATGCTACGCTGAGGACAAGCTATGGGCTCAGGATCAATAGCGCAAATCGCGGCGGATCAAATGTTATCCAATTAGGAAATCAATCAGGCCAGCCTATTTATTTCAACACTGGCGGCAACGTTGGCATCGGGACGACGGCGCCAGCTGCTGGCCTTCATGTCTATAACAAAAATGCTTTCTTTGATCTTCCAGGCGGCGGAGCAGTTGAACGCAATTTCACCATTAAACACGTTGGGACAGCTCAGATAGGTTTTGGCTCTTATCCGGGCGCTTGGACACCCGCTTTGCAAATTCAAAATAATAATAATTCTAGATATGTCTGGATTAGTCCGCTTGACAGTGGATCTGGAGGAAATGCCAGATTGGTAACCGGTGGATCGGATTTTGATATGTTCCCCGGGAATACTTTGTCTGCGCGATTTATGACCAATGGAACAATGGGTACAAATAAAATCCGTGCCGACGGCAACCAGTCATGGGGAGATAATTCAGGCTGGTGGACACACGATCCATATGGTTATGGCTGGGGTAAACCGCATGGTTCAT
>MHTO01000007.1:27849-29814 GCA_001823105.1 Candidatus Wildermuthbacteria bacterium GWA2_46_15
GTTGTACTTGCGTGAAACGCCAGGTGGTGGAGGCGGTTGGTTTAACAGGTTAGAATTACAAGCCAATATGAATCTTACTGGTAATCTGGGTATTAACGGAAATCAGACTTTATATCTTGGCAGAGAAGAATCTTTCGGAGGCGGAGATTATGGAGGTTCTGATTGGGGATATATCCGTTGGGACAATGATAATAACAGTTATAATTATTGGGGTGATTCTGGTGAAAATGGAGCGTTGGTTATTGGCTCTCAGAATGACGGTCGAAATCTATATTCTGATATTGTAGCTCTTCAATCCCCTGCAGCTATATTTTTAGACGCTCCTGAAACCAACGCGCGTTTCATTTACGATCTTGATGATAGAGGCTATTATATAGATCCCAATGGCACTTCAAACTTGAGCCGCATTACCAATAGGACGAGAGCGTCTTTTGGTAATAATGGTTTATATAATACTCCAAGATGGGATTATACAGGTGATACAAGATATTGGACAGGCGCAATGGGTTGGGGTACTACAAATTTTAATACTATTTATTCTAACTGGGGTTCAGGTTTCTTTGATACTTGGTCTAACCCGGGTAACGCTCCAGGCGGGTCTTCTCACTATGTTGGCATGCAAGGGTTTCACTTTAACCATGGAGACGGGACAAATGCTTATGGATTCCAAATGGCCATGGCTGGCGAGGCTAATAATAGATTTTTCTGGAGATCTGGTTGGCCTAGCCCTAGGCCTTGGGTAGAGATGATCCATACAGGCAATATCGGCTCGTACGCCTTTCCGTGGAATACATGGATAAATAATCACTATTTTGGCACAGACGGAGCTGAGTATGCGACTATTTTCTATGATACTAATAATGGTAGTTACTACGTGGATCCGAATGGTTTATCAAGAATGTCACGGCTTAAATTAACCAATAATGTAGACAATAATCCTCGCTGGGATTTTTCTGCCTATGTAGTTGAAGCCCAGCATTGGTATGGTAATTACAATGGTCAAGGAATGTATATTGGGGAAGACAATAATGATATTTATGTCAGAGGACGTCTAAGGCCTGCAATTATATATGACTACAATGACGGCGGCTACTACATAGATCCGAATGGAAGCTCACGATTAAATCAGATATATTATGTCGATAACCTTTACGCTGTCTATGCCAGGCCGCAGGTTATATATGACTGGAACGATTCTTACTACTTCATCGACCTGAATTCCAATGGAGACGCCGCTTACTTTGCCGGAAATATCTATACAGTATCGCCGGAAGGTTCCAGCGCTTGGGTTAGACTGGGAGCGGCATGGAACAAACCTGGCGTATACTCAAATCAATCGCTTTATCTGGGCTCAGAGTCAATGGTTGTTATAAACGATAATAATCAGGAAAATTGGTATTTTGATGGCGATAATTTTTACAGCAATGGCTGGGGTCATATCTACTCTTCAAGTAGTAATCTCCATCTGGATTCTTACTCAGGAGAAATTTATCTGAATTATTATTACAACAACTGGGTGAATATTGGGAACCGCAATACAGGTTATCTTTATATCGGAGACTCACGAATATACGATGATAACGATTGGTTCAGAATCTATAGCGGCGCCAATAACAGGATTTATACTACTAGTTATTTTAGAATCGATAATAATCTGGAAGTGCAAGGCGATATTTACTCTTCTTCTGCTGGCGGCTGGCTCAGCGGTATTTTCAGGCGCTTCAATACCTGGCAGAGTAATCACTACAGCGGCACAGATGGCACTGAGTACGCAACAATTTATCGTGATAGTAATAATGGCGGCTACTACGTAGATCCGACGGGCGGAAGCTTCCTGGCTGGAGCAGTTCAATCAACCGGCGACATGCGCGCTCCAATCTTCTACGACTACAACAACACCGGCTACTACGTGGATCCAAATGGGACTTCTAACCTTTACGCTGTTACCAACTATACAAGAGCAGG
>MHTO01000008.1:0-11028 GCA_001823105.1 Candidatus Wildermuthbacteria bacterium GWA2_46_15
ATTGGAGATGGGAAAACTTTTTAACAGGAATTAATGAAGAATTTTTCATAAATATAAAGGGTATCATTTTGCGTTAGATTCTGGAGAGCGCCTTATAATATAAAATGAAAAGTTAAATAACTGCTTCAAATTCACAACTTCATAATTACACAATAATATCTAATAGGAGAAAATATGATTTATTTCTTGTATCTCCGTAGTATATTCTATGGAATTGCTTTCACTCTATTGTTTGGATCATTACTGACTGCGCCAAAATTGCTAGCAGACTTGACGGTAGTGGGGGTATTCCCAGACTTAATCCAAGTAATATCTGGTGTCGTTTGGGCAATAGTAGGGATTTTTGGTTGGGAGTTTTTCAAAATAAACAAGCCGGATGAGGACGAACTAGCGCTCCACAATAATAACTAGTCCTCTAATTGAGGACATTAATAAAATCGGTTTTGAATAATTCAGAACCGATTTTTTATTTCTCAAAAATTTAGTCCTCAAACTTTCTATTCCATAGGATAAAATGTTTGAGGAGATTCGCGCAACAGGATAGGAATTGCTTCGTCACTCCGCTCCTTCCGCCTACGCTAAAGCTTCGGCGGACAAACGCAATGACAAATACTGGATCCCGTTTTTCAACGGGATGATGAGCGAGCTTCTAAAAGCTATCAGCTGATCGTTCTAATTTCGCACAAGTTTAGATTTTCTCTAATTCCAACCGGCGAGCCAGTGACCAATACAATTTTTTCTCCCTTTTTCACCAATTTTTCTTTTTTCACCAGCGCCATGGATTTATTGACCAGTTCGTCCAATGTTTTGCAGGTCGGCATTAAAAATTGCCTGACGCCCCACACCAGCGCCATTTTCCGATAGACCACCGTCGAGTTGGTAAAAATAATAATATCTGATTCTTGCGGACGCTGGCGCGCCAACATACGCGCCGTCAGGCCAGATAATGTCGCGCCGACCAAAGCTTTTGCGCCCACTTCCCGCGCCATTCTATAAGCGGTATTGGCGACCGACGCCACGACCGAATGTTTGTCATCGCCTAAAAAATTGGCTGGCAAATCATCATACGGCGAGACCTCCGTTTCTGCCACAATGCGCGCCATCATTTTCACCGCTTCCACCGGATATTTGCCATTGGCAGTTTCTCCAGACAACATAACCGCGTCCGTGTGATCCACCACGGCATTCGCCACATCCGAAACTTCAGCTCGCGTGGGACGCGGGTTGCGGATCATAGAATCCAGCATTTGCGTCGCCACGATCACGGGCTTGGCCGACCTTAAGCAATCTTTGATAATATTTTTTTGGATAATCGGCACCTGCGACGGTTCCATTTCCACGCCCAAATCGCCTCTGGCTACCATAATTGCGTCCGCCACTTTTAAAATGCCGTCAAAATTTTTGACCGCCTCGGGCCGTTCAATTTTCGCAACCAGCCACGGCTCTTCATTTTTTTTCAAACGATTTTTGTAAATTATTTTTTTGACCGTTTCCAAATCTTTGACCCCCGCCACAAAAGACAAAGCGATCATATCCACGCCCATTTTAAGCGCGAACAATAAATCTTTTTTATCTTTATCGGTCAGAGCCGACAACGAAACTTTGCTGTCCGGCAGATTAAGGCCCTTGTGTGAAATAATTTTCCCGCCCACAAAAACGCGCGCAAAAATAATCCCGCGCGCCACCTTCTCCACGCGCAGTTCCACTTGGCCGTCGTCAATTAAAATGCGATGCTCTTTTTTCAAAAATTTAGAAATATCAACCTGCAGAGGCAAAAAACTTTTCCCGGGCATTTTTTTATACGACAACATAACTTTATCATTTTTTTTCAACACCAGCGCGTCTTTAATTTCGCCGACGCGCAATTTCAGCCCTTGTAAATCCGCCATTAGCGCCAGCGGTTTTTTGAGGACGCGAGCTTGCGAGCGCAAAGTATTAATCAATTTCGTGTGGCTGGCATAGTCGCCATGCGATAAATTCAACCGCGCCACATCCATACCGGCAATCAGCAACTCTTTAATGATTTTCGCCGACTGGCTCGCCGGCCCGATGGTACAAACGATTTTAGTTTTCTTCATTTGCATATTATATCAAACATCTTGGCCCTCGCCAATTTCTCATTCCAACATTCTCAAGAATTTGAGAATGTCCTTGCCGAGTTTGGTAATGGTATGCCGCACAATTTTTCCTTCATACTTTTTTTCCAATAAGCCCGCCAGCGCCAACCGGCGCGAATGTTCTGAAATTGTCTTAAAATTAACGCGCAGATGTTCTGCTATGTCTAAAACTGACAAGCGAGGCGAGTGCTCCAATAAATTTAAAATTTCCAACCTGCGATGATTAGCATAGCCCTTAACCACTCTTTCCCATTGCTTAAATTGGTTCATACATTAATTATAGCGCTTTTGTCGAGCGAGTTATCCCCCTCATTCCAACATTCTTGAGAATGTTGGAATTAAAATTTACCCCCGACAAATGACGGGGGCAAAGGCTCAAATATTATTTTATTTGGGCAAAATTTCTTATTTGAGCAAAATCATGCTTTTTTGAAGAACGGCTTGAGTTGTTTCTAATCTATAAAAATAGGCGCCGGACGAAAAAGTGCTCCCATCAAAAACGAACTGCTGTCTCCCTGCCGAGAGAACTTCATTCTTGATTAAAACCGCTCTTTCTCGGCCCAGCGCGTCATAAACCCTCAAACTAACATTTTGTGCCACCGGCAAAATAAACTGAATAGTTGTGGTCGGGTTAAACGGATTAGGATAATTTTGCGCTAAAAACAAATTTATCTCTGGCAAAAAATCTACAGCGGTCGCACCGACAATAACATAATAATTGCCAACCGCCGCTCCTTCCGCACGCGCTAGAATGTGGTTGGTGTCAGAAACCGCCAGCCAATCGCCAAAAGTCCGACAGCGAAACTGCCAACCCACTGGCGCGTTATTTTCCAAATCCAACACTAGGAACAATTTTTTCTTAACGCCCGTCTCATTGAGCGGCATATTTAAACCCAACAAACTATACTTCCCCAATTGATCAAAATTGCCGCCGCCGCTTGACCAAGAACTATCCTCATTGGTCAGTTGCACGCTCTTAATGTAAGAGCGCATCAAAATCGGTTCCAGCTGAAATTGGATTTCTCTTAAAAAATAGCGCGGAAGAGTATCGTGCGCTTCAAATTGCACTGATACAACTCTTAAATTTTTTTGTCCCGCAAGCACAGGCAAAGGGAATTCCTCCCGCCTCTCGCCAGCAGAAATAATTATTGGCCCCACAAAGGGAGTTTTGAAACTGATTTTTTCACTCCAGATATTTTGTCCGCTGACTAAAACCGAAGCGGCAAAACATTCGTAAAAAGTATTGGGCGTTAGATTATTTAATAAGATATTATGAATTTTGACATTGCCGCCGCCAAAATCCTGATATTTTAAAGGCGCGCCGTAGACACCCCAATATAAAGCGGTCGTGCCTTCAACCAAAGTTGTAAAAATCAGAGTCGCTTCAGTCGGTTCCACTTGAACCAAACTTAAATCCGTAATTAATTTTTGGGTGAAAACCGGTTGCCCCAAAAATAGCGCCGCCAACGCTAGAACCATAACTTTTTTCATTGTTGTCTCCAATTTATTTGTGAAAGGTGGTTTAACTTTGCCTTGAGTTTATATCTTTTAAGCCATTCTTGTCAAATTAACCCGGCTCCAAGGGCTGGGTTAGTTAACCCCTAACTTAATTCTATTTTGTCGGCTAAATGGCCGATTATGGGCAGTTTTTCGTGCCGTCCGCCCAAGACATTGATAATGCCAAAAAGCGACAAAACCACGCTCGCCACGAGGCCTAAAGGGAAAATTAATAACGGCCCAAACACTGGCACGACGATTGATAAAATCATCATGGCACATTCAAACAAAAATAACACCAGGCCTTGGCGCGCGTGCCAATGAATAAAATCATCTTTGCCCCAAGCGAGTAAAGGAATCAAGACCAGCACCCAGAGGTAGGCAAAAAGCGCGAGCGAACGATCTGTTTTTTTAACGCGAAAATTTTCTGACATATTAATATTATAAAACATTCTCTATATTCAAACAACTATTTATTTTGATTAGCCATATTCGGCGGGATTGGCCGGCGACGCAAGAGTAAAAAAACAGACCAAAACAAGCCAAAGCCGACTCCAATCAGAGCAAAAATCGCCGTACTCGCAAACAGACCCGCAATTTTCCACACTTCAAAATGCCGTAGAGCCGAAAATGCCATATGAATAAATCCCAGGCCTCCGCCCAGCTGAACCATATGTAGCATCACATTTTTGAATGAAGCGCCGAACGCTAAAATATAAGCCAAGCCAAAGAAAAAAAGTGCGGCCGCGTAAATAAAATATATTAACCCTTCAAAAGTCGCTTCATCTAGCCACGGCGCCGCGCCCGAGACCTGCAAAATTGAGAGCAGACCAATCACGGCCGCGATGTAAAAGAGCGGATGCGACAGAAATTTTTTCATAACCGACGCTTCCCAAGCCGATTTTTCCAGCCGCTGTAAGTTATGTTTATCCTCCCCGCCCGCTGACCCTAAATTTTGTTCAAGAGACGGATTTGTCATTGTTTCATTATCGCTCATATTTTTTTACGGCGTGATAAAGGTGGCTGGCGGATTATTAACCGCGCCCGCACCGCCATTAACACTAGTCGTACCATTAGTCGACGATGTCGCGCTGGCTGGAATAATCGTGGAACTGCCGCTGACATCAAAACTTTGCGCGAAAATATCGCTCTTTAAATATTGCGCCAAATTAACCGGGTCGCGCTGGTCCAAAACACCTTTAACTTCCACACGATATTGCCCCTTGGGTAAGGACTTAACTGGCACATAACAACTCTCCGTCGTAAATTGCGCCATGTTGCTGGTCGCATTATTGGCTAAAATATAATTTGAACCAGTTAAGATTTTTAGTGCCCATTCATAGCCCAAAATATTACCGCCGGCCAGCGCTTTAAAACCAGTTGCCGGCGAAGCCACAGTCGCCAAGGGCTGACTGTCTGACGCAACTTGTCCGCGGCACTCGCCCGTAGTTTGAATTTTAACTGATTCTTGTTCATTTGTTTCTGTCCATAAAGGCCAAGCTTTCACGCTCGGATTTTTCTTGGCCGGAATTATTGATAATTTACCGCTCGCTTGATTTAGATCTTGAAAAACCACGGCGCGCGAAGCTGGAACAGGCATTCGACACGGCGGCGTGGCCGAGAGACAAGCTGGCAATGGTTCTAAAAACGCGCCGGCCGGTCTGATAAATAACGCGCCTGTACCGCTCGTCGCGTCCGTGCCCGCGCCCCAACCGCCCGCCACGGCTTGCGCCACCACTGAAAATTCATAGGCAAAACGATCGCTCTTTAAATACTCGGTTCTTTTGGCCGCCATTGGGCTGGCCGTATTTTTTTCTGAAGAAACCGCTTTAACCGTGATGCGATAATTGCCGTCAATCAAATCATGGCTCGGCTGATAACAGGCCGTGGCGCCGGCAATAAACTGCTCGGGATTAGTCAGAGTCAAAGGCGTGGTCGCGCCCGAAGATAATTGCGGCGGCTCGGTGCCTGTGCCCGGAATCTTTAACCAATTTCTCGTACCGGGCTGTTGCCGTTCCAAATAAAATTCATAACCCATAATCGCGCCGTCAGTGTTTGGAATAATTTGGAAACCGGGCTGTCCATTCGTGTAGGTCAAAACAATGGGACGAGTTTTAGTCGCGACAGAACCATTACAAGTCGCGGGAATGTTGGCATCAACGACCGCGCCATCATTCACAATCACCGCGCGCTGGCCATTGTTAATATCATCGGCCTGATTGTAAGTGACTTCAGTCAAAGGATAATAATTTGGATTAACCCTCGGCGATTTTAATATGAGGCCTTTTTTAGTCGTGCCCGCGGGCTGGGTTAAACGTTGATAATACAAAGCCTTGCCATCCACAAACAAACCGACTGGACGATAAGCTTGGCCTGAAACAGCCGTGCCGGGAGCGGTTTGATTTTGCGCTGAAAAATTTAATTGACTCTGCGTAGTTGAGGGCAAAGTTTGATATTGCGATAAATTGGACGAACTGCCCGAAGCCGGCGCGCTCGCGGGCAAAGAACCACTCGCGCCGCCGCTCGTTTCATTCCAAAATTTTGAAACTGCCGCATTGTCTTCACCCACCACAGCCCAATCAGAAGTTAAACTAGACGAATCCACTACCCTGACCGCGAAAGCCATTTCATTTAAGTCCAGCCCCAAACCCTTGTCGCCCAATCTGACACACGCGGCCGTTCCGGAAACTTCAAAATTTTTAAGCGCGGTCCATGAAGCGCCAGTTTTTTTGCGCGCTTCCACCCAATAACTGCTGAGCGCGCTTGAACCCTTAAAACCCAAGGCCGAATTATAAAACCATTTCAAAATCGGGTCGGTAGCAGTCGCTCCCGTGCCTTCGCAAAAATCAGTATCGCTGGCACTATAAAAAACCGCCTTGTGAGTATATTGGGTCGGAATGGGATTGGGATTTATTTTGGGCGAAGTCAAATTATATTGTCCGCCCTCGATCTGATAAACATTAACATCAGTCATACGAAGTGCTGGCCTAACGCCTTCGTCGCGGAAATCCGCGGAGGCCAAAGTCGCGGATTTTTTGAAGACATCAGACAAAAATCCTTCCTTGTTCATATATGCGATATACAAATCAACCGTGTCTGACGCACTGACATTATTAACCACAATCGCTTCAAAACGATTGCCAGAATTATCTTTAAGGGCTTGCACTTTTACGCCCGTGGAGGTGCCATTTTTAACAATCTCATAAAAAATCCAGCCCGCTGAACCATTGTCATAAGAGGAGGCATCGACAAATTGATAATGCTGGGGTATGCCGCCAATGCGGTAAGCATATTCAGCGGGACGCGCCCAAGCAAAACCAATTTGGTCAGTGCCAACAGCGGCGGTCCAGCCATTCATAGTTAAAGCGCGCTTCAAAACGCCCACCGCGCCCGGATTTTTCGGACTGGCTTTCAAACTCTCCCAGGTCGGGTCGCCGTAGGGGTCAGCCAGTAAAAAGGTCTCGTCGCCAGTTGCCACTTCCAAATTTTGCCGAAAAATTCGGCCTTGATTGTCTTTAATTAAAGCGGTCGGCCGCGGCACATGCAACTGGGTCGCCAGTGGCGTCAAAATACCTTCAAAGGAAACATTGCTTTCAGCGCCGCCATACATCGCCATAAAGGAACAGGCAGTGCCGGCTTGACTTAAACTCGGCACTTTAACTTGCATCACGGCATTGCCGCCGCCCGCCACCAGCCCGCCCACTAAATCGCCTTTGTCATTTTTTATTTGATTGGCCGCGGCCGCCGTATAACTGCTGATATTCGCGTCTACATCAAAACTGACGGCTGTATAACTAATTGGCACAGACACGCCATTGCCCGAAAATCTTTTGGCAATACCCGCGGCCGCTAGTCCGGCCTCGCCTTGCGCCAGCACCGAATTTATCAAAGACGGCCAATTATTATAGGTCGGCGGATTATTTAGGGGCGAGCCCAAGCCATAGCAATACTTGGCGGCTGATTTTGGCACATCGTAAATTTGAAAAACCAAACGAGTCGGCGTTTGCGTGGCGCTGGCATAAGGCAAGCCCACGCGGCGCGATAAAGCCGTCGCCCAATGCGTTTGAATTTTGTATGAATACGACGGCGGCGCAATGTTATTAGCCGACAAGGTAGCGGCATTGGCAATTTGATTGGCGGCGCCATTAGTCCAGGAATTGCTCGCCACAAAAGCCGCGCCCAAATTCATATCGTTCGGGCCTTGATAATTGTTAATTTCCTGAAAAGCGTCCCACATTAAATTGATATGGCTGGTATCGTTCCACAAGCCGTGTGTTTGATTGGCGGTCTTGATTTCGCCTTCAATATTTAAAGGCCACAAAATATAGTCCTTGGTTTTTTTAGTGGCTTTGTTGCTGACGGTCAATTTATAAACCCGGTCTTTTTCGTATTTGGGCAAGGCCTGCTGGTCCACTTCATAATTGCCAGCTGATTTTTTGATGAAGAGGTGATTGTAAATATAAAAACCTTGCTCTTGCGCCCAGGCTTTTGTTACTTGAAAACTGGCGTCTTGAAAAACGACCGGCCCGCCGATGGACAGTGCTAAATCATAACCGGAAGATGAATCGCCCAAATCGGAAGATGAATCGCCCAAATCTCTGTCAAAAAACCACACCGGTAAAACATTGTCTAAATTATCTTGGCTAGCGTCATCATACGCCCACAATAAATTCGCGCCAGCTGATTGATAAGAATAGCCGGCTTTTTGCGTAACTGAATTGGCGCCAAAAAAATCTTCAATTTCTTTGGGCGGCAAATTTTGCGGCAAACAACCCGCGGGATTGGCATTTATATCGGAACATTTTTTGAAAACCTTCATGCCATTTTCCACGCGATAAATCAAGCCAAAATCCTCGTTGTCGCCGTGAATGCCATTCAAAAACATACCGAAAATTCTTTGGCCCGCGGCCGTGTATTTACCTTTGGTAGTTTGATTGGCGCTGACATAATGGTCGCCCGTGGAACGTTTGTCGGTTTCCGTAAAACCCAAATACGGTGGCAAGCCGCCACCTAGACGCAAACGAATATCCCCGCGATCTACTTTTAATTCATTCATGCGCGCCACATCTCCGCCCATACTCGGCGTCACCACTAATTGGATAGAACTACTGTAGACATTGGAGTCAATCGGATAACCTTTCGGAATATCAAAATTGCCCATACTATTATTGCCGGCTGTTTTGGGAATGAAATTCATTTTATTTTCAAAAGCGATGATAGTAAAAATGTAGACATTTTCTTTGCTATAAGTATGCGCCGTGCCATTGGCATTGTAATATGTTAAACCCTCGCTGGTACCCCAAAAACCATCGCTGTAATTTATTTTTTTGCCATTATATTTTATGCCAGTTGTTGAATATGTGTTGTCCGCGTTTTTAGTCAAATCTAATTCCATAGTCATTGAACTGGCTTTAGGTATGGTGTCAGCGCCGAGTTTTAAGGCCACGCAATTATTTTCCCAAGTTTTGCGGAGCAAAGGCACAGAAGAAAAAGAAGACGCATTGGTGCCGAATTTTTCAACTACAATTTTTTTCGGACAAACTTGCACTGACACGGTAAACTTGCCCGCCAAAGTATTCCACTCGCCCTCATTTTTTCCATAAGTCGCGAACAACTGCGACCAGTCAATTTTGGGATAGGTCTTGCCATTGACCGTGTATTCGGTAAAGGCACCGTATTGATGAGTGAGGGCAGTGCTGTTAATAACCACGAAAGGATTAACACTCGTCGCGTCCACCCAGCCAACTTCCGGCAAATTCATTCTGATAGTGGCTTGCGCTTGCGTCGCGATAAACAAACCTAAAAAAATAACGAGACCTTTGATTAAAAATGTTTTTTTCATAAATCCAAAATATAATACACGGCGCCACTTAGGGCAAATCTTCCGCGAAAGCCGCGAAAACCCGCCCTCACTGGTATTTAAATTATACCATATTTTAATACACAGCCCCGCCCTCCCGTCATTCCGGCGAAAGCCGGAATCCAAAGTTCGTATCTGTCTGAATCCCGATTTCCATAGAGATGACAAAACACCCAGGCGACGGATCGCCTAAAGCGACCCGTCGCCGTCCTCTCGTCATTCCTGTAAAAATAGCCACCCGCTAATTTTATCTTACGACATCATTTCACTGCGTTTTCCCCGTTAATCCGTATTTCCATTCGCCCGAAGCAAAATCTTTGAGCCAGCAAGTATAACCACCCGCGGCCACGCAAGACTCGGAATTAAGAGCACTTAAACAACCGTTCTCGCCCGCGTTATAAACAGTCCCGCCCAGCGACTTGTTCAAACATAAGCCATAAAATTCTTCACTGCCCGTGCTTCGGCTGATACAGGCCTGCGCCTTGGCCAAATATGATTGCTTTTTAAACAGCGGGTCGCAAAAACTGTCGGTCATTTGCTTGTCAGCCACGCCCGTGGCGCACGCATCTAAATTAGCATCCATGGCAAAATTCGCGCCTAAAACCGCTCCGCCCGTATTAAAATTATAACACTGGCTACTGCCTTTAGTCGCGCAACCTTTGGCCGCGCCTGTAAATTTATCCACGCACACTCGGCTATAACCGGCCTCCGCGCAATTTTGCTTAGCAATGTTTGCCGCTTTGCCAGCCATGTTATTAATATCATTGACCCAAACCTGGCAGGACTTGCCCGTCCAATCTTTTTCGCCCGTATTGCAAACAATCGCGCTTGAGGGCTGATTAATAGTCGTGATGGTGTTATTATAAATATCAATATTAACGCATTTACTACTGCCTTGTTTTTGGCACCCTACATATTCTCCCGATGGGTTTATACAAACTTTGCTATATTGTTTGTTGGCGCACAAATCAAACCCCGCCCGCCCTCGATTATTCGTCATACCCCAAAAACCACAAGATTCTACGCCAATAGGGCAACCGGCTGTAAATCCCCAACCAAGTTGCGGTTCTTTCTTACAAATATCTTTGCTAATAAATTTTTCTCTATCCATTCCACCAAAAACCCAATTTCCTTTCTCAAAATTTGTATCCATGCAAACAAATTTATTTCCCAACGCAAGCTCATCTTTCCCCCTAGGTCTTCCTAGCGAATCTTCAGTAAACCACCGACAATTTGCAACCTCCGCTGCAGAATAATATTTTTTAATATCACAGCAATAATTATTATCCCCATTTTGGTTATAAGCGGTATTAGTCACGCCTTGAGGCGTAGCATATTTTTGACCCGCGCTAGATTGGGCTCCACCAATATAAGCATCCCCCGCTGAACTTTTTGAAAAACAAGCAAAGTCTGTTGTAGGATATGAAGCATTTTTAACTGGAGGATTAGCACCACCATATGAAGGTTGATTATAGGTTAAAAAATTTTTGGAAGAAATATAATCGTATGCCTGCTTTTCACATCTCGCGTCCGCGTCTTTGACATTCTTGCCCG
>MHTO01000008.1:11039-15687 GCA_001823105.1 Candidatus Wildermuthbacteria bacterium GWA2_46_15
TTGCCTACCGGCTCTGCCGTCACCACCTGATTTTGAGGATTTTGGACTACCGGTTGAATAACGGGATTATAGCTTTGATAAATTCTAAAGCCAAATCCACCTGCCACCAACGCCGCTCCGCCGATCAGCGCGATCCCGACCGCCGTTTTCACGGTCAATTTTGTCTTAGTTAAAGTTTTCATAAAAGAAATAGAATAAAAGTTAATTTAATCATAGCATTATTAAAGCCAATAGATATTAACAGCATCAAATTTTTCAAATAATACACTTTTTTACGATCGCAAATTATTGTATTATTTTCTGTATACACTTATTGTCAATCGTCCATTTTGCTATGCAAAAAAACACCCTCGCAATTAGCAAGGGTGTCCGAATTTTCATTCTGTTTTTTCTTATTTTAATAATGTCATCTTTTTCGTTTGTTTGAATTGGCCGGCTTGGAGCAGATAATAATATGTTCCAGATGACAAGTCGCGAGCGTCGAAAATTTCTTGATATTCACCCGCTTCGCGCATTTCATTTACCAATACTTTCACTTCCCGCCCCAGCGCGTCAAATATTTTTAAACTCACTTTCTCACGCGAGGGCAGTGAGAACTTTACCGTGGTGGTCGGATTAAACGGGTTGGGATAATTTTGCGCAAGCAAAAATTTTGAAGCATTTTCAGAAATTCCTGTGACACTACCAATGGTTATTGGCTGACTAATGGCAAACCCTGTCATTTCAATCACTTGTTGACCTCTGACATTATAAGCTTTAACCATCATTGGATGACCTTCCGTGCTAACCGTAAAAGTATGCGGTATTGCTTGTGGAATAATGTCCGCCACCAATTTATAGGTGGCTGAACGGACAAAATAAGTCCAATAACCTCCATTGATATCTATTCTCGCGGCATTGCCGAAAGTAAAAACCTCTCCCAGTACATTATCATACACACATTCCACTAAACGAATATTTCGCAACGCGGCATCGCCATCATTTTTTCCCGTGATGGAAAAATTATTTTTGTCTATTCTGATAGAGTCTCCGTACCGACTTATTATATTGACTCTAATAAGTTCAACATTTTCTTGCCCGGGTTGTACAAATTGCGCTGCTGGACTTAGCTTGTCTAATTCCAAATCAAGTCCTGAATTTTGTCCGAATACGACAAAATTTACAGTAACAAATAAAACTGTTGAGAAAAACAAAACTTTCACTTAAACCTCCAATTATTAATGATTTTGTTGATAAATAACTTATTTATTGTTGATATTATTATAGCCGACTATTGATTTTTTGTCAAGCTCAAATTTTTTAACTATGTTCATTTTATCCCATGGGATGATTTGAACATAGTTTGAAAAAGCAACGGTAACTATAGGCGACCTGGGGGAATGACTCTGTGAAGCAATCTCCTCCACAGGTGATGATTGCCACGTTTCTTTCAATAACTCGCAATGATAAACATCTAACAAAATGGCGGTCGCATTAGCGACCGCCATTTTGATTTTTTAAACTACCCCCATCCTTTATCTTCCCTCTTGAAAAAAATGGGCTGAAAAAATTAATAATCTAATTCGTGCCAGTAAAAAACACTAACGGCTTAATAGCGTTTGGATCAATCGGCGGCACCGGTGGCGCTGGCGGCTTGCCCGCGCTAGACGCGCTTAACGAAGATAAATACGAACGGATATTCATCGCGACCACTGACGCTTGCGGGGTGCTAAAATTATTTATCAATTTAAACAATGGCACGCCATTAGCATCCGTTAACACTTGGCTGGTGGCGCCTGTTGAAACAACCGGCGGCGCGACCAGAGTATTATCTGTCTGCGGAGTTGAATTATTCAAAGCATTTATATTCTGTGGGATGATCGGCGCTGGATTTACAATCGGAATGTTGACTGGAGTTGAAACTGGCGCAGTCGCCTGCGCTGAATTGATAACGGGAGCAGAAGCTGAATTTGAAACAGGAGTTGTCACAACCCAATTTCTCGCAACCGCTTGGTTCACCACTAATTGTCCGGCGCTATTATAATTTTGCGCGGAAGAAGTGCCCGTCCAAGATGAAGTTGCCGGCGCGGACACATTGGCAGTGGCGTTAGTTGAATTTGAAATCGATGTTGTTAA
The DNA here is from genome assembly GCA_001823105.1 of Candidatus Wildermuthbacteria bacterium GWA2_46_15. Lineage (GTDB taxonomy): Bacteria > Patescibacteriota > Minisyncoccia > Minisyncoccales > GWA2-46-15 > GWA2-46-15. Next base: position 13,155 of record MHTO01000008.1, read on the forward strand.
CGCCGTGGCGCTCCCGCTCGCGTTCGAAACAGAAACCGGATTAGCCAGTGGCTGAATATTTTCCGTGGCCTGATTTTGATTTAAGAAAATTCCCAAGCCGTCCCAACTCTGATTGCCCGCGCTGTCTAAAGCAGTGATGCCGACAAAAGCGCAACTGCGACTGTTGGCGTCAGCCGAATGAACATTAGCTGATAATTTATCATAATCCGCCTTGGTAATTTTAATCACCGGCCCGAATAAATTTTTTGGAATATCATCAACATTCACCACGCGGTCCACCACGGTCGTAAGGCCCGCCTTATCAGCCCAAGCGCTCTCTGGCAAAACCGCGGTTTTGTAAGTAATAATTCTGTCTTTTGTTACTGGATCAATCACCCAATCTGAACTCCAATTAACGGTCACATTGCATTTTTGCATTTCCATTAAACGGACGCGATACTTGGCTAAACTGGATTCATAATCCTGCCACGGCGAGACCGGCATTTGAATATTTAGGTCTGACCAAATTAAATTATTTTTATCATAAGCAGGCGCTGTCACTATGGTTTTGGCGACTGCTCCGCCCGAAGTAAAGCCGCCTTGCGTAAAATAAGGCGAACCAAAAATCCAATTGACCGCGCCTTGATTGCGAGTTTGGTTTAGAGCTCTGACCCTGTCTTGTTCGGCGCGCGCCTGCTCCAGCTGATTATAATCTTTCATTTTCATTTTAATGTCATAAATATCTTTGTTGACGATTTGCGTGTATTTATACAAAGTCGGCCATTCAATAAAATTGTTGTCGCTTGCGCCGATTCTTAAACGGGGGCCAAAAGTGTCGGCCAAATTCGCATACGCGCCGGTTTGTGGCTTGACCATCAGATCCACCGTGCCCGAATATAATTGACTGCCAATGGTGGCGGATTCAATCAAGCGGAAACGATACAATTTAGAATTATCGTATTTAATATTTTCCGGCCAAGTAAAGGTTAAAGTATTGATGTCAATATTGGCGCCGAATTTTTGCGACCAACTAACCGGCGCGCGGTCCACCAGCAAAGAAGGTGCCTGCGTATAGCCGAAATATTTTGAATAAATCGGATGGTTGGTTTGCGCGCCCGTGTAATTATCCAACGGCGCGTTCCACACATTAGCCGGCATATTTTCATAAATCTCCGCGCGCAGTTTTGTGAAACCGCCAAAGTTAGCGCTCAACTGTCCGCCGCCGTCGGCTCTAAAAATTTTGGATAAATCCCAGGACGGAATGTTCGCGCCTTTGTTGACGCTGGCCGCGCCTGACTTCACGAAACCCATAGCCAAAGTTTCCGGGTTGACCCAGCCGGAAATCGGCGCGCCGCTCTCGCCTTGAATCATTTGCTGACTCATCGATGACAAGGGCCGAGCGCGCATGCCCAAAGTAACATTAGACCAAGCTAAAACTGACTGCGCGATTAAAAGTATGGCCGCGCTGATAACCGCTGAAGAAATAAGGATTGACTTTTTCATAAAGGCCTCCTTTCGTTAAGTAAAAAATAGAGTTAGAATAAGTGACAAGGGCCTGACTGATGTTATTATTATAGCCCTTAACACATAATAGTATTAGTTCTTGCTCCGTTTTTTGTCAACAATTTATCAACTTTCCCTTGTATTTATTGGTGTTTTGACTAGAATTTGGAATTTAGAATTTGGAATTTAGAAAAAAACAACCCCTTTGTCTCGTCATTCCCGCGAAGGCGAGAATTCACCGCTATAACTCATAATTCAGAATTTATAACTCATAATTTTTCACTTTTTTTATGTCTACCCCCTTTCAACCTTTCTCTCGGTTTCAAAAATTATTCAACTCTAAAAACGAGCCGGCGGATGAAATATTTTCCATCTTAAAAATCGGCGACCACGCACCCGATTTTACCAAAGAAGCGCTGGTTAATGATTCTTTTCAAAAAATTTCTCTAAGCGACTATATGGGCAAATGGGTCGTGCTATTTTTTTACCCGCGCGATTTTACTTTTGTCTGCCCAACCGAAATCAAAGATTTCAACGCGCACTTATCGGATTTCAGCCAATTGAACGCGATTATTTTGGGCGCGTCATGCGACAGCACTTTTGTGCATCAAGCTTGGACCAAAGCGGATTTGGGTGCCATTAATTTTCCGTTGCTCTCGGATGAAAATCATTCACTCGCCGCATCTTATAATGTCTTGCTGGAAAAAGAAGGCGTGGCGTTGCGCGGTTCGTTTATTATTGACCCCGAGGGCCTCGTAAAATATATGGTCGTGTCTGATTTGAATGTGGGCCGGTCGGTTCGAGAAACTTTGCGCGTGCTCTCTGCTCTCCAAACCGGCGAACTCTGCCCGGCTTCTTGGGAAAAAGGCCAGAAGACACTCGGAACAGCTTAAAATTGAATTTGGAATTTGGAATTTGGAATAATACAAATACCGTCATCCCGAACCTGATTCGGAATCCAGACATAGGGCGTTGAGAAACTCACTTTTCCGTCATTGCGAGGAGCGAAGCGATCCTTCGCTATTACTCAGGACAGGCTCCGCAAGCTCTA
>MHTO01000009.1 GCA_001823105.1 Candidatus Wildermuthbacteria bacterium GWA2_46_15
CCATTGGCTTTTCGGCCAAGTCGCTTTAGAAACTCCGGATTTTTTGAGATTGCCGGGCTACGTTGAGAGACACTTAGGTTCGGGCTGGAAAAAACTCGCCGGCCTGTCAATGATCCTGGGAACTTTTGGCGCTCTATTGGCTTATATCATTATCGGCGGCAAATTCTTGTCTGAATTACTCGGGCCGGTTTTTGGCGGCAGCGAATTTTTCTACACCCTGATCTATTTTAGTTTTGGCGCCTTCTTTATCTATCGTGGCGTCAAGCCGATTGCCAAACTCGACGTCATTTTCCTCATTAGTCTCTTTCTGATTTTCTCTGTCATCGCCCTCAGCGGTTTGCCTTATTTTAAACTGAAGAATCTGCTCGCCTCACCCTCTTGGGACAAACTTTTTCTCCCTTACGGCCCGATTCTTTTTGCTTTGTGGGGCGCGACCATGATCCCGGAAATTGAAGAAATGCTCGGGCGCGACAAAAAACTCCTGGGGAAAGCGATTTTTGTCGGCGTTCTTATCCCGATTCTGGTTTATCTTTTCTTTATCGTGGCCATCGTCGGAGTCTCGGGCGCCCAAACCTCGCCGGACGCCATTTCCGGCTTAAAGCCTTTTCTCGGAGAGGGGATTATCGGTTTAGGTTACCTGCTCGGAATCCTCGCCACCTTCACCTCGTTTATCGCCCTCGGCCTCACTTTAAGAAAAGTTTTTACTTTTGATTTTAAAATTAATCCCTCAATTTCTTTTTTATTGACCGCGGCTGTCCCGCTTTTATTGTTTCTTTGGGGTTTCCAGGATTTTCTTTCCGTCATCAGCCTGGTCGGCGGCGTGGCCATGGGCCTGGAAGGAATCTTAATTTTGCTCATGTATAAAAAAATCAGGCCAAACAAAGTCTGGCTCGTCCTGCCGTTATTATTGATATTCGTGCTAGGAATGGGGTATGAGATAGTTTATTCTTTGAAATGAAAAGCGTAAAACGAAAAGCGCAAAGTTACAATGCAAAGCGTAAAGCGATTAAAAATTTTGAGTTTTACGCTGTAGTTTTGCGCTTTGCGCTTTGAACTTTAAGTTTATTTCATGCTTTTCTATATCATCATCTTTCTTCTCTCCTCCCTCTCTTTTATTCTTTCCGGCCGGCTGATCGTTAACGGCTTAATCCGGGTGGCCAAGTTTTTGAACTGGCGGGAGTTTGTCGTCGGCTTCTTAATGATGTCCTTGGCCGCTTCTCTGCCCAATCTTTTTGTCGGCGTCGGCTCGGCTCTAAAAGGGATTCCCGAGCTGTCTTTTGGCGATGTCGTTGGCGGCAATGTGGTTGATTTAACCCTTGTCGCCGCCTTAGGAATACTCTTAAGCCGGGGGATTAGAGCGGAAAGCCGGATGGTTCAGATGAGTTCATTTTTCACTCTCGGAGCGGCCATTCTGCCTTTAATTTTGGCCGCTGATGGGGAAATCTCCAGAATTGATGGCTTGGTATTAATCTTTGCCTTTCTGTTCTATGGCCTCTGGCTTTTCGCCAAAGAAGAAAGATTCACCAAAGTCTATCGCGACCACCCCGACAATAATAACACAGCTTTTCTTAAAAACCTCCTGAGCCTGATTTTGGGCATTGCCTTACTCGTCTTGGCCTCCCAGGGCATTGTCAACTCGGCCATTTTCTTTGCCGAAAAGCTAGCCCTGCCAATAGGATTGGTGGGAATCCTGATTGTCGGATTGGGCAATGTTTTGCCGGAAACCTATTTTACCATCCTCTCGGCCAGAAAAAAACAAGGCTGGCTGATTCTGGGCGACCTGATGGGTTCGGTCATTACCTGCGCCACTTTAGTTTTGGGTATTGTCGCTTTAATTGCCCCGATTAAAATCGCGGATTTTTCTCCTTATCTTCTGGCCAGAGCTTTTCTGATTGTCTCGGCAATTTTCTTTTTGGTATTTTTAAGAACCGGCAAAAGACTGACCAAAAAAGAAGGCTTATTTTTACTCGGCCTTTATATCGCTTTCCTGCTTTCGGAAATCTTTTTCCGGTAATAGCTTGATTTTTTGATGAATTAAACTTAGAATGGATAAATGTCAGAAATATTATCGGGATTTTTAATTTTAGTTATCGCTGGGTTGATCGGAATAATCTTCCTACTTTTGCGGAAAAAGCCCGAAGACAAAAGCGAGGCCCTGGTCATGATCCAGCAGCAGATCAATTACCTGAGCCAGAGCTTAGACAGCAAGCTGTCTGAATCAACCCGGGCTTTCCGCGAACAATCCGCCCAGTCAACTAAAATCGTCCGCGAGGTAACCGAACAATTAGCCGTCTTGGGAGAAACAAACAAACAGGTGGTGGGCTTTGCCGAGCAGTTGCAGTCTTTGGAAAATATTTTGAAGAGTCCGAAACAAAGAGGCATCCTGGGCGAGTATTATCTGGAAGAACTTCTGAAGAACGTCTTCAATCCCAGCCAATATCAGATGCAATATCAGTTCCGGGACGGAGAAGTGGTCGATGCCGTCATCTTCCTGGGCGACGACAAGATGATTCCGATTGATTCCAAATTCTCTTTGGAAAACTACAATCGCATTATCGAGGAAAAAGACTTAGCCAAAAAAGAGGATTTGGAAAAATTATTCAGCCAGGACCTGAAGAACCGCATCGAAGAAACGGCCAAGTATATCCGGCCGCAGGAAAAAACCCTGGATTTCGCCTTCATGTTCATCCCGGCCGAAGCCGTCTATTACGATTTGCTGGTCAATAAAATCGGGGCGATGAAGAGCAATACCCGGTCGCTCCTGGATTACGCGGTCAGAGAAAAGCACGTCCACGTTGTTTCGCCGACCTCATTTTACGCCTATTTGCAAACCATCCTGCAGGGACTGAGAGCGATGCAGATTGAGAAATCCGCCCAGGAAATCAGGAAAAGAGTGGAAATGCTGGGAAAGCATCTGGCCGCTTACGAAGAATCATTAATCAAACTTGGGAATCACTTGGGCACGGCCGTCAACACCTACAACGGCGCCTACAAGGAATTCGCCAAAGTCGACAAGGACATTGCTCAAATTACCGACTCTGAATCAAAGGTTGAAGCCAAACAATTAGATAAACCGTTTCAAGAATAAATATGACACTAGCAGTTATAAAGACAGGTGGTAAGCAGTATATCGTTACTCCGGGACAAAAACTGAAAATCGAAAAGCTCCCCAAAGAAGTCGGAGACGAAATTATTTTTGACCAGGTTCTGCTGGTAAGTAATGACCTTACTCGGATTGGCCATCCTGTCGTCAAAGACGTTGAGGTCAAGGGAAAGGTTCTCTCGCAGGGGAAAGGCAAAAAGATAACAATTCTGAAATTCAAACCCAAGGTCAGATATCATAAAAAGGCTGGCCATCGCCAGCTCTACACCGAAGTTGAGATTACCCAAATCGCCTAGACTTCTTTTCGGCCCGCCAGAGCCGAGGAGAGAGTTTCCTCGTCAGCGTATTCAATTTCCGCTCCTAAAGGCAAACCTTGTCCTAAGCGGGTAATTTTTTTATTGAACGGCTTTAAAGCCCTCTCCAAATAAAGGGTGGTCGCTTCGCCTTCCGTCGTGTAGCTGATGGCCACGATTACTTCCTTAAGGTCAAATCCCATCAGGCCGAATTGTTCCGGGCTCTTGACTCTTTTTAAGAAGCTTTCGATCATCAGTCGTTCGGTTTCTTTCTTCCTTAAAGGAGAAAGCAATCCGCCCAAAACAAAGTAAAGGCCTTTGTATTTTTTGGTCTTTTCCAGTAAGGCCAGGTCCGTTTCCTTTTCCACGACGCAAAGCAGAGTTCTATCCCGCCGGGCATCGCTGCAAATTGGACAAAGAGTTTCTTTGCTTTTAGGCTCAAAAGGGTTTCGGCAAAAGATACAAATCTTAACGAATTTTCTCAAACTGATGATTGAATCCAAAAATTCGTCCATCTCTGGCGAAGATTTCCGCAAAAGATAGAAAACAAAACGCGAAGCCGTTCTCGGCCCCACGCCGGGAAATCGAGAGAAAATATCAATTAACTTCTGGACAACGGGCGAGTACATCTAGGCAATGAATTCCCTTTCTTCTTTGGCTAAGTTTCTAAAGCTAACGATTTGTTCGTTGAAGTAAAGTTCAACTTTGCCCACCGGGCCATTGCGGTGTTTGGCAATAATGATGTCGGCAATGTTCTTTTTCTCTGAATCTTGGCGATACCTGTCTTCGCGATAAATAAACAAAACCACATCGGCATCTTGCTCGAGCGAGCCTGATTCGCGAAGGTCGGCTAACCGGGGTATCTGGGGCGACCGCTGCTCGACCGCTCTCGACAGTTGGGAAATGGCCAAGACCGGCACACTCAATTCACGGGCCAGACCCTTTAAGGAACGGGAGACCTCGGTGATCTGTTGAACCATGCTGTCGGTACCGGTTCGGGGTTCAGCCAACTGAAGATAATCAACAATAAGCAGACCCAGTCCTTTGTCGGCCTGAAGCCGACGAGCCATCGCCCTCATCTGCAAAACATTGGAAGTGGCCGCGTCATCGATATAGATTGGAGTTTCGGCCAGAACGCCCAGGGCCGTCTGAATTTTAGAAAAGTCATTATCTTCACCTCGGGAAGAAAGAGTGCCGGTTCTGATCTTCCAAAGATCAACGCCGGATTGGGAAGCAATCAAACGATCCACCACCTGATCCATAGACATTTCCAGGCTGAAAATCCCCACGGGCAGATTCTCGTGAACGGCCACGTAGCGGGCAAAATCAAGAGCGAGAGAAGATTTTCCCATTGAGGGACGAGAGGCCAGAATGATCAGATCTGATTTCTGCAATCCGGAAAGCATATTGTCCAGATCAATAAAGCCGGTGGGGACGCCCCGGGGGCCGCCCTCGTGACGGGAAAGCCGGTCGATTCTTTCAAAAGCTTCTTCTAGGCTTTCCTTGATCGACAAAAACTTCTGGCTTAATGATTTCTGGGTGATGGAAAAGATCTTTCTCTCGGCCTGATCAAGTAAAACCTCGACGTCTTCTGATTCATCATAACCCATCTGATTAATTTCGTGGCTGGCGTCAATCAGATCTCTCAAGATTCTTTTGCGCTGAACGATCTGGGCGTAATTTAGGGTATGAGCCGCCGTGGGCACGGCATTGACCAGTTGCGTCAGATAGGAAGTCCCGCCGATCCCCTCGAGCTTTTCTTTTTCCTTGAGGCGGCTGGAAACCGAAAGCAGATCGATCGGCTCGTTTCGTTCAAAGAGCTCCATCATCGCCTGATAAATTTCATGATGGATGGCTCTGTAGAAATCCCGGGGCTTGAGGAAATCAACGACTTTAATGATGGCGTTCTGGTCAATCAAAAGACAACCCAAGGCTGATTGTTCAGCCTCCAGGTTCTGCGGAGGAAGTTTTTCTGAAATTGGCTCGGTCATGCTGTCTCTAATCTAACAAAAGGGTCAGGCCTTGGCAATGAAAAAGAATCCACCCTTAATGCACAGAAAGTAAAAAGCGCGTCCTGATGCTGGCACGCTTTTCTGTCTACCCTTCCACGCGAAAGAGGTAGACTTGCTGCCCGACAGCAGCCTCGAGAACGTCTCCCCTCCGAAGAGAGTAAAGGGCGTCCGGACGCATTTTGGTGGCGAAGAATTTGAATCGGCGGCGGATGACGAAATGGCCGCCCGTCTTGGTCATGGCCTCGAGACTACCGTCCGACCAGCAAAGCGTGGTCAGCCAAACCGAGTCGAACTGACTAAGTCCGAAATCAGCAAGACTGATATCGCGCTGGTTAGGTGGTATTTCCACCCGAGCACCATCTTCGCTACCATCTAGATAGTGAATGTACATTGGGTAACCCTCCTTTGTCCGTCGTAGTTTTCAATTCTACAATAATTCTCTTTTTTGTCAATAAAACTATTTTACCTTCTTGACCTCGCTCTAGCGAGGCTAAGGTTTCCTTATCTTCGGTCCTTCGGGCGCGTCTTCGATTCGCCAACCCAAACCCTCAACCTCTTTTCTGACTTCATCGGCGGCCAGCCACTGCTTTGCTTTTCTTAACCATTCTCTTTCTTTAACCAGTTTTTTCACCGCCGCCGGCGCCTCCAAAATTGCGGGAGGTCGGACCTCCCACAATTTCAGGCCGAAAACTTGATCAAAATCAATTAAGAGTTGATATTTCTCCCTCGAGCTCAAGTCTTTGTCTTTCAGCATCGGCCAGGTCAGGGCCAGGGCCGAGGCGACGCCGAGATCCTGAGCTAAGGTCTCGATAAACTTATTTTGGTATTTCTTGAAGCCTTGGCTTTGAGGCTGCGACTTGGTTCGGGAACTTTGTTTTTTTAATTCGATGGTTTTCTCGTAAAGATTGTCCAGGGCTTTCTGCGAGGCCATCAGACCCTTCCAGGTAAAATTAAGACCTTGGCGATAATGAGAGGTCAAGACGAGATAGCGCAGGGCCAGGGGATTGAAGCCCTTGGCCAAGAGGTCCTGGGCCGTGAGCATGTTGCCGGTACTCTTAGCCATCTTTTCGCCTTCAATGACCAGCCAGTCATTGTGCAACCAGTAATTGGCGGTTTGTCTTCCGAAAGCGCCGAAAGCCTGAGCGATCTCGTTGGTGTGGTGAACCGGAACGTGCTCCTTGCCGCCGGTGTGAATGTCGAATCTTTGACCTAAGTATTTGGTCGACATGGCCGTGCACTCGATGTGCCAACCCGGAAAGCCGACTCCCCAGGGGCTATCCCATTTCATGATGTGCTCCGGTTGGTTGGTTACCCAGAGCAAAAAATCCCAGGGTTTCTTTTTCTCCGGGTCCACCTCGACGCGATGGCCGCTAAACTGCTTCTTTAAATTAAGCCTTGCGAATTGGGCGTAGCCCGGAAACTTGGCGGTATCGAAAACCAGGCCGGTCTTGGTCCGGTAAACAAACCCGTTCTTCTCAATCTTCTTGATAAGCTTTATTTGTTCTTTGATATGGTCGGTGGCCCGG
>MHTO01000010.1:0-10777 GCA_001823105.1 Candidatus Wildermuthbacteria bacterium GWA2_46_15
TCTATTGAGGGAGAGTGAAGGGGTAAAATGATTTCCATTCCGACGCCGGAGGCTATCCGGCGAATGGTGATGGTGGCGCCGGCTTCATGGCCGTGTTTCCTGGCTAAAACCAGGCCTTCGAAAACATGGGTTTTCTCTTTGTCGCCCTCTTTTATTTTCTGGGAAACTCTAATCTGCTGACCGGGCTTGATCTCGGGCAGGTCGGACCGCAAATGCGGCTTAAGAAAATTTTGGATTCTGGATTGTAATTGTGCTTTTTGCATTTTATTTTCCTTTTAATTTTCTTGGTGGGCAGCACAGGATTCGAACCCGTAGCCTTTTCTATGTCGAAGAAATGCTCTGCCATTGAGCTAGCTGCCCCCGTCTGATGGGCGCGGCAGGGATCGAACCTGCGACCCCCACTTTATAAGAGTGGTGCTCTGCCATTGAGCTACGCGCCCAGAACTAAAGAGCCTTTATCTTTACTCTTAAATTGCGAGGCTTCGGCCAGCTTCTCTTCTCTTCGGGCCGAATCAACTCTTCAAACTCCTGCCTTTCGATGATCTCTTTTTCGATCAAAACCCGGGCTACTTTCTCCATTAATTTCTTCTTTCGGATCAGGATTTTATCCGCCGTTTGCTTGGCTTGATTAATGAACTTTTCTACTTCTTTGTCAATCTTGACCGCCGTTTCTTCGGAATATGGCTTTTGACCGGAGACGTCCCGGCCCCAGAAAAATTCATTCTCTTCCTCGCTGAAACTAATTGGTCCCAGGGAAGACATGCCGTATTCTTTGACGAGCTTTCGGGCCAAGATCGAGGCTTTCTCGAGATCATTACTGGCGCCGGTGGTGATTTCGCCGAACTTTATCTGTTCGGCGCAATAACCGCCTAAAGAAACAGCAATTTCGGCCAGAAACCCGGTTTTGCTTTTGATTTTTCTTTCTTCGGAAGGTACCTTCAAAGTGTAGCCGGCCGCCATTCCCCGGGCAATAATGGATATTTTTCTGACCGGCTCGACGTCCGGAGAAAAAGCCGCCACCAAAGCGTGGCCCACTTCATGGAAGGCGGTGATTTCCTTTTCTCTTTTTGACAAGATGTGGCTTTTTCTTTCGGGGCCCAAGAGGACTTTCTCAATTGATTCCAGGAAATCTTCTTGGGAGATTTGGGTTTTATTCTTCCGGGCGGCCAAGATGGCGGCCTCATTGGCGACGTTGGCTAAATCGGCTCCGGAAAAGCCCGGTGTTCTTTCGGCCACTTCTCTCAAGTCGAGATTGGCCATCAGAGGTTTGCCGCGGGCATGGATTTTTAAAACTTCTTCCCGGTCATTGATATCCGGCAGGTCGAGGACGACCCGGCGATCAAACCGACCGGGCCGCAAAAGAGCCGAATCTAAGACATCGGGGCGGTTGGTGGCGGCAATGACAATGACGTTGGTATCTCTCTCAAAGCCGTCCATTTCCACCAGTAACTGATTCAGAGTTTGTTCTCTTTCGTCATGCGACCCGCCCAGGCCCGTGCCCCTGTTTTTACCAATGGCATCAAGCTCATCCAAGAAAATAATACTCGGGACGTGTTTTTTGGCGATGGTAAACAAATCCCTAATCCGGGCCGATCCGACGCCGACGAAAAGCTCGACAAAAGAAGATCCGGAAGAGTGAAAGAAAGGAACGTTGCTTTCCCCGGCCACGGCTCGGGCCAAGAGGGTTTTACCGACTCCGGCCGGGCCCAACAGTAAAACCCCGCGAGGGATTTTGGCGCCCATAGCCAGGAATTTCTTCGGGTTTTTCAGGAAATCAACCACTTCTTTTAACTCCTCCTTGGCTTCTTTGAGGCCCGCCACGTCCTTGAAGCTAATCTTTTCCTGGGGGTGGCCTTCGGCGCCGAAGAGTTTGGTTTTGGCTTTAGTAAAGTCAAAAACTTGAGTGGCGCCGACCTTGGCTTGACGGAACATAAACCAGAAGAAAACGCCAAAAAGAAGCAAGGGTAGGACAAAAGACAAGATTTGCCCGATGACCAGAACGGTTCCGCCCTCTTTTTTGACCTCAATTTCAATGTTCTTGAACTTTTCTTTATCAACGCCATAATTAACCAGGGTTTGTGAGAGGGCGGTTTCCGGTTCTTTTAGGACAACCGCTTTTGTCTCGTCGGAGAGAAGAACCTGCAGTTCGTTTCCTTGGACAATGACTTTTTTGACTTTATCCTGATTAATCTGTTCCACCAGCTGGGACAAAGATAATTCTGAAGGGGGGCGTCCGGGTTGCATGAATAAGGCAAAAACGGCGGAGATTCCCAAAAAGATCAGGACAACGAAGATAAAGCTTTTTAACAATTGGCTCATTTTTTGTTCTTTTCAGGTTATTTAAAGAACTAACTTTAAGAGCAAGCGGTGTTCCTTTATATCCAGCAAGAGGACTTCAAAATCGTATTCGGATCCAATTTTAAGCAATTCTTCCATTTTCTGCCGGGTGCCGAATTCAGAGATGTGACAGAGTCCCTGAATTTTCGCGGCGACCTCAACAAAGGCGCCAAAAGGGTTGAATTTGGTGATTTTCCCCCGAGTGATCTTACCCTTTTCATAAGTTTTCTCGATGGTTTTCCAAGGGTCTTCTTTTAGAGCCCTCAAGGACAAGGAGACTTTACCGTTGCTGATATCAATAATTTTCAGTTTGACTTTTTCACCAACCTGAACCACGTCGCCGGGATTTTCGATTAGTTGCCAGTCAAGTTCGGAAATATGAACGAGTCCCTCGAGGCTATCGGCCCCGAATTTAACAAAGGCGCCAAAGTCCACCACCCCGGTTATCTCGCCCTCAACAATATCCCCGACTTTATAATCCTTAAGAATCTCTTTGATCTTTTCTGTCTCCTTGATTTTTTCCGAGAGAATCAATTTTTCGCCCCGGGGATCGAGGTCCAAAATTTTGACTTCCATTTCCTGACCGACAAATTTTTGCAGTTCTTTCAAAATCTTCATCGCATCGCCATCTTCGACGCGGGGGTAATTGGCCGAGCTTAACTGAGAGACGGGTAAAAAGGCATTGACTCCCATGACCGTGGTCAGGAGGCCGCCCTTGTTGGCGCCGAGAATCTTGACCATGATATTTTCGGCCGTGTTTCTTTTTTCCTTCAGTTTTAACCAGGAGATTTCACGATCCGCTTCCAGAGCCGAAACCTCAATGAATCCTTCTTCGTTTTCCAGGTCAACGATTTTAATAAAAAGCTCGTCTCCTTCTTTGGCTTTTTTCAGAAGGTCCTTGGCCAGGAGAAACTCTTTGCCATAAATAATGCCGGTTCCCCAGCTGCCGAGATCAACGAAGATAGAGGATCGGCCGCGGCCGATGATTCTTCCTCTGACAATTTCGCCGGCTTTTGGCGGTTTCAATAGTTCACTCCTATCTTTTGCGATTTCTTCCATGGTGGTATTCATATTCATATGTTTGAATTTATCATAACTTGAGGAAAAAATCAATCTTTGATATCATGTAGTATAGTTTATTCCGCCTAAATTTATTGTACATGCAAATCATTTGGCGCGGTCAATCTTTTTTCCAGATCATTACCGCTCAGGCGAAAGATGCCCCGGTTTCTTTAGCCATTGATCCTTTTTCTGACGATCTGGGCTTAAAGGTTCCCGAAGTTACGGCCGATATCGTTTTAATTACTCATGATCACAGCGACCACAACAACCTCAAGGCCATCAAGGGCTCGCCTTTTGTCATTGACGGCCCTGGAGAGTACGAGATTAAGGATGTTTACATCCAGGGGATTCCGGCTTTCCACGACAAATCATTAGGCCGGGAAAGGGGCCGGGTGACGATTTATACGATTGAAAGCGAGGATATAAGGGTTTGTCATTTGGCCGACTTTGGTCAAAAAGAGCTTTTCTCGGAGCAAATTGAAGACTTGGGCTTGGTGGATATTCTTCTGATTCCGGTGGGCGGAAACCATACCATTGACAGCCAAGAAGCTTCCAAGATCATCAGCCAGATCGAACCCAAAATCGTTATCCCCATGCACTATCAATTGCCGAAGCTGCGCCCGCCAGCTGGCGGAAAGCTTGATGGTCTGGATAAGTTTCTCAAAGTCATGGGAGAGAAAGCTTCCGAGCCCCTGCCCAAGCTGACGATTAAGCAGAAAGACTTGCCGGCCGAGGGAATGAAGACGATTATTCTCCGAGCCCAGTAATTTACCGTGAATATCTTAAAAAAAATTCAAGAGAAATCAGAGGACGAAAGAAGGATAATCTTCTGGATTTTAGTCATCGTTATCGGTCTTGTTTTGTTCGGCGGCTGGCTGGTCTTGATTAAACATCGCTTGGTTAATTTGAACCAAGGCAAACTGCGTCAGGAATTAAGACTGCCCGAATTAGAAAAGCAGATCAACGACTTGCCCAAGCCGGAACTAAATCTTGGGGTAGATCAGTTGAAGCAATTAGAAGAACTTTTCCAGAAAGAGGCGGTCACCCCGTAGCTCGGCCATGAAGAAGAAAAAACCAATCCGCTCCGCCAGTCGGCGGACGGCGGAGAAAAAGATAATCCAGGGAGAAAAGGCCGGTTTTGACATTGGCCAGGTTGAATCGCGGGAAATCGTCGAAGAGATGAAGGATTCCTACATTGACTATGCCATGTCGGTGATTGTCTCGCGGGCCCTGCCGGATATTCGCGACGGCTTAAAGCCCGTCCAGCGTAAAATTCTTTTTACCATGAAAGAAGAGGGTTTGACGGCCGGGGCCAGGTTTCGCAAATCAGCGACCGTCGTCGGCTCCGCGTTGGGCCGCTACCACCCGCACAGCGACGTGGCCGTCTATGATGCCATAGTGAGAATGGCGCAGGATTTTTCTCTCCGTTATCCCCTGATCCAGGGCCAGGGCAATTTCGGCAGTGTCGATGGGGACGAAGCCGCGGCAATGAGATACACGGAGTCTCGGCTTTCGAAAGTGGGGGAAAAAATGCTCGAGGACATCGACAAAGACACGGTGGATTTCATCGATAATTACGACGGCACCCGAAAAGAGCCGAGTGTTCTGCCCTCGCCTTTGCCCCAATTGCTTTTGAACGGGTCTCTGGGCATTGCCGTGGGCATGGCCACCAACATGCCGCCGCATAACTTGACCGAAGTTTGTGACGCTCTCGCCTACTTGATTGATCATCCCAAGGCGGATACCCAAGACCTTTTCCAATTTATCAAGGGGCCAGATTTCCCGACGGGAGGCCAGATTTTTAATTTGAAGGAAATCATCGCCGCCTATTCCCAGGGCAAGGGGCCGGTTTTGATGCGTGGCAAGGCCGAAATCGTTGAGCAAGAGAAAAGCGGCCGTTTCCAGATCATCATTTCCGAAATCCCCTTCCAGGTTCAAAAATCGACCCTGATTGAGCGATTGGCCAGCCTGGTTTCAGAAAAGAAGATTGAGGGCATCCGGGACATCCGTGACGAGTCAGATAAAGAAGGGCTGAGAATCGTCATCGATCTGCAAAAAGAGGCCTATCCGCAAAAGATTTTGAACTATCTTTACAAATTTACCGATCTGCAAAAGACTTTTCATATCAACCTTTTGGCTTTAATTGACGGCCTCCAGCCCAAGGTTTTGTCTCTGGCGGAGCTTTTAAGCTATTTTTTGCTCCACCGCCGCGAAGTGGTTTTTCGGAGAACCAAATATGATTTGGAAAAGGCCCAGCAACGAGCCCACATTTTAGAGGGTTTGCATAAATGTTTGGCCAACATCGACGAGGTCATCCGGATCATCAAGAATTCGGCGAGCCGCCCGGAGGCGGAAAAGAATTTGATGAAGCGCTTCAAACTAAGCTCGATTCAAGCCAATGCCATTCTCGAGACAAAATTAGCCGCTCTGGCTAAACTGGAGAGAAAGAAAATCGAAGAAGAGTTAAAAGCCCTGCAACTTAGAATTAAGGAACTGACCGTTATTTTTAAGAGTCCGGAAAGAATTAAGGGAGTGGTCAAGAAGGAGCTGGCGGAGATTAAAGAAAGGTTTGGCGACGAAAGGAGAACCAAGGTGGTGGTTCGGGAAATCGAAGAAATTGCCGAAGCCGATTTGATCCCTCACGAAGAAACCATCATCACCCTCACCCGCGGCGGTTATATCAAGAGAATTAATCCTTCGGTCTATAAACTGCAGAAACGAGGCGGCAAGGGCATTCTGGGAATGAAAACCATGCAGGAAGACATTGTTGATCATTTTGTTTCCGGAATGACTCACGACGACCTGTTTTTCTTTACCGATTCGGGTAAGGTTTTTTGCACCAAGGTTTTTGAAATTCCTGAAGGAACCCGGGTGGCGCGGGGTCGGGGCCTGCTCAATTTCTTAGAGATTTCTTCTCAGGACAAGGTTCTTTCTTTGATTGCCTCGAGCAAGAAAGATCAAGAACAATATCGTTATCTGGTCATGGTGACCCGGAACGGTATCATTAAGAAAACCGCCATTGACGCCTTTGCTAATGTCAGGAAATCAGGCCTGATTGCCATGACCCTGAAAAAGGGAGATACTTTAAGAAAGGTCGCCAAGAGCACGGGCGAGGATGAAATTATCATTGTCACCCGAAAGGCCCAAGCCATCCATTTTAAAGAAAAAGATCTGAGGGAAATGGGGCGCCCGGCCTCGGGCATCCGGGGAATCAGATTAAAGAAGGGAGATGAGGTAGTGGGCATGACCGTCATACAAACGAAAAATCCAAAATCCAACCCTTCGACAGGCTCAGGATTGTCCCGAGCAACGTCGAGGGACAAAATCCAAAATCCAAAAAACGAAGAAAAACAATACCTTCTGATTATTACCGAGAACGGCTATGGCAAGAGAAGCGAAGTCAATGATTATCGAATACAAAAGAGAGGCGGGAGCGGGATCAAGGCGGGAAAAATCACGTCCAAGACCGGCGAGATCATGGCCGCCAAAGTCCTTTCTGACGAAGAAGACCTGATTGTTATCTCTCAAAAAGGCCAGGTGATTAGAGCGGTGATTGCCTCGGTTCCGAAATTATCCCGGGCCACTCAGGGAGTCAGAATCATGAAGCTGGGAGAAGGAGATAAGGTGGCCTCGGCGGCGTGCATCTGAAAAATTATGGATTTTCTTAATCCGGAACAAGTCTTAAACCAGATAGAATTGCGCGAAGATATGATGGCGGCGGACTTTGGCTGTGGCGTCGGGGGTTGGGCTATTCCCCTGGCCAAGAAATTAAAAACGGGCAAGGTTTATGCAATTGATATCCAGGCCGAGGCTTTGGCGGCCCTCAGAATAAAAATGGAAATGGGCAAGATGAATAATATCCGGCCCATCCGGGCCGATCTGGAAATGGGCTTGGGCTCTTCGGTTCAGAACAATCTGCTCGACTTGGTTTTGCTGACCAATCTTTTGTTTCAGGCTCAGGACAAAAATCAGATCATCGCCGAGGCCAAAAGAGTTTTACGGCCCGGCGGCCGGTTGCTGGTGACTGACTGGAAGACGGATTCGTCCTTTGGTCCCCAGGAGAACCGGATTTCTCTTAAAGAGGCCAGTGAGATGATTGAAGAGCGGGGCTTCAAATTGGAAAAGGAACTAGCCGTGGGTAAATATCATTGGGGCTTGCTTTTTACTAAAATCTAGTTTATGCTAGCCTATATGAGGTCAATTTCGAGCGAAGCGAAAAACAAGGTTCTGCCGAGCGAAGCAAGGCAGGTTCTTATTCTTCTTCTTTTGATCCTTGGTTTCGGCCTACCCCTTCTGGCGGGAGCCCAGATTGTCATTGATAACCCGCTGAGATATGCCAGCATTCAGGAATTGATCGACGCCGTCATCAAGTTCATCTTTTTGATCGCTTTAGTCGTCTCTCCTCTAATGATTGTCATTGGCGCCTTTTATCTCATGACGGCCGCCGGCGATCCGGGCCGAGTTAAAACAGCCAAGACTATTTTTCTTTATACGGCCATCGGACTGTTTGTCATTTTTTTGGCTCGTGGCTTGGTGGCTTTGATCCGATCGGCCATGGGCGTAACGCCATAGTAATTTTAAGATTAACAATCTAAAGGTCGACGAGTAGTTTCAAATCAGCTTTCGAGATGACAAGAAAACAAAATAATGAAAAAAATCCTTTTTATTCTGCTTTTTGCCAGTTTGATTATGCCGATGGTGAGCCTGGCCCAAAGCGCTCCAGAAGATTGCTGCAAGATTAGAAAGAATATTACCATTGACGGCACGCCTTGCGCCAGCGGTACGGTTGTCGGACCGACGGGCGGAACCTGCACCCTGGGAATTAACTGCGTTACCGAAAAATGGGGCCTTTTTTGCGCCATGAACACCATCTATGCCATTACTGACTGGGCCTTTCTTTTCCTGGTTCTGATCGTGATTTTACTGGTTATTTGGGGTGCCTTCAGTATTATGGTGTCGTCGGGCGATGCCGCGAAGGTGAAAGAAGGCCGAGACAAAATCATGTACGCGGCCATTGGCCTTTTGGTGGCCCTGGTTTCTCGGGCGGTGCCGTCGATTGTTAAGGCAATCCTGGGCTACACCTAGAGTGCGGTTTGCTTTGTAAACAAAAACAAAGACAGCGATTTCCCGCTGTCTTTGTTTTGTTCTGGACTTGATTTTGGAATCAATCAGGCTAGAATAGCAGGTAGCGCGGACGTGGTGAAACCGGGAAACACGCAAGATTTAGGATCTTGTGCCGCAAGGCTTGTGGGTTCGACTCCCACCGTCCGCACAACTAAAAACTCCGCCTTCTGAGCGGAGTTTTTGCTTACCCATCTTTACCTGATCATCAGCTTGGTCACCTTTTCCTTCTGGATCCGGGGTATTCTAATCGTGAGGATGCCGTCTTTCAGGGTTGCCTCGGCCCGGGAAGCATCAACTTCTGAGGGCAGGACAAACTGTCTCGAGAAAGAACCCCAGTGACATTCCTGGATAAGGTAATCATCTTTTTCCACCGTTTCTATTTTCTCGCGATTGCCCCTGATCTGAACCATGCCGTTTTCAATCGTGACTTCAAGATTCTCTGGTTTCACTCCGCCGATGGTTGAATCAATGACCACCTCCCCGTCGGTTTGGTAAACATCAATCGAGAGTTGTCCTTCGGTCTTGGATGAATCTTCTTGTGGCGCGGGTTTTTTCCTTTCGGTTTTCTCAACCGTATTTTTTTCAATTTTCGTTGGCATCTCTTCTGTTTCTTCTTCTTCCTCTGGTTCTATCTCAACTTTCTTTTCAGTTTTGAATTGGTGTTCGGGTTCTTTTTCTTCTGGGTCTTCTTCTGGTTGAGATACTTTTAATATTGGTTTGATGACCTTTCTCGCCGGTTTTTGTGAAACCGGTTTCTTTTCTTTGACGGGGTGGTCTCCTCGAGTCTGAGCCCCGGAGTCGAAAACCTGATCTTGACTGCCGATTAACTTTTCGAAAAACGAAGCCATGTGAGTAAAGTTAATTATTTTAGCTATTGAATCTCGCAGATGCCCTTCATCTCTCTCAGTTTTCTGAAACCCAGAGAAAGAACCAGGGCTAAATTAGTTAAAATGAGGACGGGGATTAAAAACCGAACATTCCCCTCAATTACCATTATAGAAAAATTATAGAGACCATGCAAGAAAATCGCCAGGGTAAAACCGATGAGAGCCAGTCTAATTTTCATTTTTGGCTGGTACAAAGCCAGAGCCAGGAAGATTCCCAGAGTGCCGGAGGCCAGGGCGTGAAGAAAGGTGGCCGAAACAAAGCGGAAGAGACTGATGGCGATCGTCCGGGCCGGAGAAAGAGTGAGCAATCCCGGGCCAACTATGGCCAGGATATTTTCTGAGGCGGCAAAGCCCAGGGACGAAATGATGAGGTAAAGAGGCAGGTCGGTCGGCTCGTCAAAATGTGAGCTTTTTAAAATCTTATCTTTAACCACCCAATATTTCAAAACCTCTTCGACCAAAGCGACGCCCAGGAAAAGCACGAAAGTTGTTTTCCAGATGGATGGTTCCCAGAAACTCAAAGTATCAAAGATGCCGAACTGAATCAGGGCGGCCGGGAAAACGGCCAGAGAGCCATAGATAAAAATTTTGACGACTTGGCGGTTGTCTTCAGGATGAACGTCTTTGCGTAAAAAATACAAAAGCCAAATGATGCTCGGAGCTAAGCCAAAGAATATAAGAAGAAGATAATTCATTTAGCGAGGCCAGGTTTCTATCGATAAGCTTTTCTTTTTCTTTTTGATCGGCAGCTGCTGCCAGATTTCTTCGGTGACAAAAGGCATAAAGGGATGCAGTAGTTTTAACGAGGTGGCCAAAACATAAAGCAGAATTGGCTGAGCCTGTTTTCTTCGGTCTTTGGTTGACTCGATGTATTTGTCGCAGAATTTTTTCCAGAAAAACTGGTAAAGTAACTCTGCCGCCTGGCCGTAGCGATATTTTTCCATCAGTTCATTCGTTTTTTTGATGGTCTTTTCCAGTTCTTTTAAAATCCATTTATCGTTTGAACCCGCTGATTTGCGCTGATTTATGCTGATACTTCCGCGTTGTTTAGCGTTTGGTTCTGCGTTGTTCGGCGTGGCCAGGATAAACCTGGCCGCATTCCATATCTTGTTGGTAAAATTTCTCATCGCTTTGATTTTATCTTCGCCGATTTTTAAATCGGCTCCGGCCGCATTGCCGTAAACTAAAGAAATCCTTAAAGCGTCGGTGCCGTATTTTGCCGTCATATCCAAGGGATCAAAGCCAATGCCCGCCGTTTTGCTGAACTTTCGTCCCCGCTGATCTCTGACGAGCCCATGGAGATAAACGGTTTTGAAGGGAACTTTTCCGGTCATTTCCAGACACATCATAATTTCTCTGATGACCCA
>MHTO01000010.1:10827-14565 GCA_001823105.1 Candidatus Wildermuthbacteria bacterium GWA2_46_15
TAAAGGAATCTTGTGGCCCCACCAAAGCTGTCGGGAAATACACCAGTCTTTGATGTTTTTTAGCCAGTGGAAATATGTTTTTTCGAAATATTTGGGGATAATTTTGATTTTCCCCGACTTGACCGCTTCGATAGCCTTTTTAGCCAAGGGCTGGGTTTTTACAAACCATTGTTTGGAAATCAACGGTTCGGTCGTTGTATGGCACCTTTGGCAATGGCCGACCGAATGAGTGATAGTTTCGGTTTTGATGAGGTCCCCCCGGGTCCTTAATTCTTCTACGACCAAGTTTCTCGCTTCCAGAACTTTGAGCCCGGCAAATTTGCCGGCCACCGAGGTCAGGCGGCCATTTTCGTCGATGACTTTTATCGTCGGCAGGCCATGCCTTTGGCCGATTTCAAAGTCCGTCTGGTCGTGCCCCGGCGTTACTTTGAGGACGCCGGTGCCGAATTCCCGGTCAACGGCTTCATCGGCGACCACTCTCATTCTCTTAGGACCGATGAGTGATTCGTAGACAAATTCTTTTCCGATCCATGACTGATAACGTTTATCCTGCGGGTGGACGGCCACGGCCGTGTCGCCAAATTTAGTTTCCGGGCGAGTCGTGGCCAAGACAAAGGGTCCGTATTTCATATAATAAAGCTGGCCCTCTTCCTCTTCGTGTTCGTTCTCCAGATCGGA
Organism: Candidatus Wildermuthbacteria bacterium GWA2_46_15; assembly: GCA_001823105.1. GTDB lineage: Bacteria > Patescibacteriota > Minisyncoccia > Minisyncoccales > GWA2-46-15 > GWA2-46-15. The sequence continues at coordinate 11,506 of MHTO01000010.1, forward strand.
AATGGCTGTCCGGCAGGCCGGGCACCAGTTAACAATATATTCTCCCTGGTAGATTAAACCTTTTTTATAAAGGTTATTAAAAGCCGCCTTGACCGCCCCAGATCTAATTTTGTCCATGGTATAGGCCTCCCGGCTCCAATCCAAAGAAAAACCTAATTTTTGCAACTGGTGCTTGATGTTTTTTCTAGAGTCGGCCGCAAAAACCTTAGCTCTTTTTAAAAACTCTTTTCGGCCGACCTCTCTCTTTCTTTTGCCCTCTTTTTTTATCTGTTTTGAGACCAGGTATTCCACGGCAATGGAAGCGTGATCAAAGCCGGGCAGCCAGAGACTGGGTTTCCCGGTCATTCTTTGCTGACGGATGATAATGTCTTCAATGACGTACATGGCGTGGCCGGCGTGCAAATTGCCCGTGACGTTGGGCGGCGGCAGAGTAATGACAAAAGGCTTTTTGCCGCGGGTCATTTTGCCCTTGAAAAAACCGCCCTTTTCCCAAAAGGCTGATATTTTGTCTTCGACCTGATTGTGGTCGTAAGTTTTGGGCAGTTCCATGATGCATCCATCATAACCCAAAAATTGACTTTTGTGTATTCTTGAGCGAGTTGTTCTGGATAAGGCCATTTTAAAAAATGACGTATTATCTCTGCTATAGCATAGATAATACGTTAGATCGATTTCATTGATTTGCGATTGATTTTTTTCAATTTTTGAATTAAAGTGTTGATAATTGGCCCTATCGTCTAGTGGTCAGGACACCAGCTTTTCAAGCTGAGAACCGGGGTTCGACTCCCCGTAGGGCCGCTAATTAATAATTTAACCTGATAACTATGAAGATTGTCGTTTTTCTTACTCAGTCCAGTTTTACGCAAGACCAGCAAGAAAAGCTGGCGAAATTGGGAGAAGTCATTTATGTGCCGAGCCGCGAAGAGCTTCCTTTAGACAAGCTTTTGGCCCTGGCGGGGGGAGCAGACATCATCGCACCTGACCCTGATCCTTTTGGCGGCTTTGAAAAAGCCAAAGCGCCCTTGATGAAAGTCATAGAATCTTTGTCTAATCTGAAAGGAATTTGCCTTTCCACCACTTCTTTTGGCTGGATAGATCTGGACTATTGCAAAAAGAGAAATTTACCCGTGAGCAATGTGCCGGGATATTCCCGAGAAGCGGTGGCCGAACACGCCTTGGCTCTACTTCTCTCTCTAGCTAAGAGAATCATTGTTTTGGACAGAAAAACTCAGAGAGGCCAGTATGAGTTGGAAATAGGCTCTGAATTAAAAGGAAAAACTTTGGGGATTATCGGCTTAGGCAATATCGGCAGCCGGGTGGCCGAATTGGGCCAAGGAGTTGGTATGAAGGTAATCGCCTGTGACCGAAACCCTAAACAAATGGCCGGAGTGGAGATGAAATCTCTCGACGATGTTTTGCAGGAAGCAGACGCCATTTCCCTGCACGTTACTCACGAGCCCGGCAACAAGAGCCTCATCGGCGAAAAAGAATTGGCAAAAACAAAACGAAGCGTACTAATTGTTAATCTGGTGGATAGGGATATAGTTGATGAAACTGCGATGGCCGAGGCATTGAAATCGAGTAAAATTAGTGCCTATGCGTGGGAGGGGAATGATTTAGTCAATACTCCTTTGGCTGGCTTAGAAAACAGCGTTGGCATTAGGAAATTTGCCTATTATACCAAAGAATCATTAATCAATCTTTTCCAGATTTTGACCGACAACATTATTGCTTTAGCCGAGGGCAATCCTCGGAACCGGGTCGTTTAGCCTCTTTATGCTAGACGAGACTTATGAAAAGCGCGGTTTAAAATTGTGTGAGGTTCGACCTCCCACAATTTTGGCGGCTCGTTCGGCAAAGAGCATTGGATTTTCTATAACGGGCAGGCTTACCCGATATATCGTAATCGCTATAATTAAGAAAGAATGAACCTCAAAATTGCTCCCGCCGCTGGCCAGAACGGCCGTGCTTAACTTAGTTAAGCACAGGCTTAAAATCCTTCGGAGAAGCAGCCTTGTTTCTGGTAGTTGCTCGGTCAGACCAAGCAACTAATCGGCCAAGCAACTAGTCCGGACGGTGCGGTGTTGACAAATAATACAGATTTTCTATAATGTAGAAAGTTAGAAATTAAAAAATAACTATGCCGTCAATCATCCAAGAAGAAATTGTTAAAATCCAGCCCAAAGGCCTTTTGACGATTCCGAAAAGATTTCGTCGCGAGTTGGGTTTTGACGAAAAATCCATGGTTCGAGTCAGAAAAGAAAAAAACCGGTTGGTCATTGAACCCCTGCGCGTCTTGAGTTATCCTGTCCGGCGCTATACCGATGAAGACCTGAAAGATTTTCTCGAATTTGATCGTCAAGAAACCAGAGAACTCAGAAAGAGAGGCTTAATTTAATGTCTCCCCTTGTCTTTTTCAACGCCTCGGTTATTCTGGCCGGCCTGAAATCATCGACGGGCGCTTCAAGGAAACTTTTAGAATGGGCAAGACAAGGCAAGATTAAAGCCGTGGTTAGCGAAGTGGTTTTAGATGAGGTTTGGCGCAACCGCAGAAAACTCGACGTTAGTGAAGCGCTTTTGAAAAAAATTGTCATTTTTTTTCGGATAGAAAAAGCGCCGGCGGGCAAGGAATTAAAAAGATTCAAAAGATTGGTCGTTGACTCAGGCGACGTCCACATTTTAACTTCGGCTAAAAGAGCTGACGCTGATTTCCTGGTTACTCTCGACAAAAAGCACATTTTGGTCTTACAGAAAAAGATCCGCTGGACAAAAATCGTTTCGCCTGGAGAACTGCTCAAAGCACTCTTACGATGAATCTCAAAATCGCCACGGCGCAGGACCTGGAGAATCATTCGGAAAGAAGGCTCTTTCACTTTTTGGAAATCCTGCCCGGGGCGGTTTCTTGGCTGACCATTCTCTTGGCCGTTTTTCTTTCCTGGCAGCAACCTTTTTTCATCGCCGTTTTTATCCTCGTTTTTGATCTTTATTGGTTTTTTCGTGCCATCTATTTTTCTTTCCATTTGCACTCGAGTTATCGGAAAATGGAAGAACATAAAAAAA
>MHTO01000011.1:0-2059 GCA_001823105.1 Candidatus Wildermuthbacteria bacterium GWA2_46_15
TGGTATTCTGATTTCTCCGGCGTGGTGACCATCGCTGCCACGGATATGTATAACATTTCCATTGGCGGCAATGTGACAATGCGCGCGGGCACGAAATTAGCAAAAATTACAACTGATCCGAAAGTTTATGCCATCGAACCGGGCGGCAAACTTCGCTGGGTAACCTCTGAAGCCATTGCGTCCTCGCTCTATGGCGCGAACTGGGCCAAGACCGTGGTTGATGTGTCGGATGCGTTCTTCGTGAACTACACCACAGGCACTTCTATCACTTCCGCGATGTATCCGGCGGGCGCTTTAGTGAGCAATGGCGGCAACAATTATTATGTTGATGCTAACAATGTCTTGCGCAAGTTCTCCTCGGCCGCCGCGATGAGTGCGAACCGTTTTTGGTCAACCTATGTTAATGTCTTGGTTGCCACGACTGGTTACACTTTTGGCTCTGACATCACTGGCGCGGAAAGCACATTAACAAATGTGGCAGGGAGCGCTTCCAGCGCAGTTGTCGGCGGCACAGGTTTGACAGTGGCTTTAGCTACTGACACGCCGGCTTCCGCGACTCAAGCTTCAGGCACTGCTTATAATGGCGCTTTGAAGTTCAATGTTACAGCTTCTTCTGATGGCGCCGTGAATATCACGGGTTTGACGATGACTCGCGGTGGCATTTCAATTGACTCAAACATTTCCGGTGTGGCTGTCTTTGATTCTGCCGGTAAAAGACACGGCAATTTTGTGACTTTCGCTGACACCAAAGCGACCTCTACCTTCACTTCTGACCCGATTACAGTCGCCGCTGGCACCACGCAAGCCATTTGGGTCAAGACAAATATTTCCGGTACCTCTGGTACTTACAATATTTCAATTGCTAAGGCCGCTGACATCGCGACCACAGCCACTGTTTCCGGTTCTTTCCCGTTCGCGGGCAATACCTTTACTTTGGCTAATGGCGCTTCCATTGTTGGTTCTTTGACTGCTGACGCAGTTTTGGTGCACAACAACGGCGCTAACGATGTCACAGCTGTGTCCGTGAATTTGGGCACATTAAATCAAGAAATCGCGAAATTCCGTTTTGTGGCTGGCGCCAATGAAGATGTCAAGATTGCTAAAATCACGATGTATAACAATGGCAACACCAATGACGCGGATATTTCCAACATCAAGTTGATTGGTCCGGACGGCGCGACCTTAGCGACGGTGGCGAATGCTTCCAGCCGCAATGTCGTGTTTGACCTGACCGCTTCTCCTTACACGATTATCAAGGGCAACACCAAAGATTTATCGGTGAGGATTGATGTAACCAGCGGTTCTACGCGCAATGTCCGTTTTGTCATTCAAAACGATTATGACATTGAAGTGACCGGCAAAGACACTGGCTCGGGCATTTTGGCGACAGCGGCAACCACCGTTGACGGCGCTTTCCCGATCGGCGACACTTCCGCTGGTGGCGCGAACTGCGCGGCCGCGATTAACTGTATTAACAAGTTAACCATCGGCGCGGGCACTGCTTTGTTTAACAAAGCGTCTGATTCGCTGACCGGCAATATTGCCGTAGGCGCGACGGGCGTGTTGTTAGGCAAGTGGGAGTTCACACCGCAAGGCGAAGATATGGAAATTCGCCAAGTGGCTTACACTTTGACTCGCACGGTGGCTTTAACCGGCACCTTCCGTATCCAAGTTGACGGCACCACGGTTTACTCGGTGGCTCCGGCTTCTATGGGCGCGACCGCTGTCAAAACCACTGTTACTTTGAACAGCTACCCAACTTTGAAAGCCGGCGTTAAATCCGTCTTTACAATGGTGGGCGATATTTCAACCTCCGCAACTTCCGGCGTTACCTATTTGGGCGCGTTGGATATTATGCAGGTTAAGCGCTTATCAACCAATGATTTGGTTGACCCGAGCGTGACAGATACATCTGCCAATACTTTGACAGTGTCAACCGCCGCTTTGTCTGTGTCTAAGAACGCTTCGTTCTCCAACACGACTGTCGTGGCCGGCTTGTCAAACGCTAAAGTTGGTTCATACAACTTTACCGCGTCTTCCACGGAAGATGTGGCAGTGT
>MHTO01000011.1:2095-5549 GCA_001823105.1 Candidatus Wildermuthbacteria bacterium GWA2_46_15
TTTCTAACTTGATGTTGAAAGTTGGTTCGACGCAATTGGGCTCAACCACAACCACTCCTGCCGCTTCCAATGTGGTGTCAATTTCTGACTTCACAGTGACCAAGGGCACGAGCGCGACTGTTGATGTGTATGTGACGACCAATAGCGCAACCACGGGCACGGAAATTTCTTCTTTGACCGCGACTTCCGCGACTGGTAAATCGTCTGGTACAACTGTGACGGCGACTGGTTTGACTTCAACTGGCCAAACCATCACTTTCTCGACCGGTGGGACGGTGACGATGGCGCTTGATACAACCAATACACCTGTCGGCCAAATTATGCACAGCGGTATGGTTGATCAAACTCTTTTGGCGACTCGTTTAACTACGAACAACGCTGAAGCGGTTAAAGTGACCACGATTCAGGTGACAGTTGCCAACGGCGATGCCGATTTCCAGAACTTAAAACTCTTTGTGAATGGCTCGCAAGTTGGCGGAACTGTTCAATTGGTGAAGGGCGCGGCGTTATTCTCTAATGCCGATGGCTTGTTTACTATTGCTCAAGATTCCACAGTAACTTTGTATGTCAAGGGTTCTACAACCGCTTCTGGCACAATGAATTCAACGATGGTGGCTAATGTCGCTATTGACTATGTTGAAGGTTTGGGCGCTTCCGGCGGAACCAGAATCAAACCAGGTACAACTTTGTACACGACAGCTTCAGCTGGTACAGCTTCTGTGACGGGTGCTTCTATCACTGTGGCTGATACTACTGGTTTCCACTTGGGCGATGTGGTCTTTGACTGGGATTCAACAGCTGGTGGTTCTTTCGGTATGGTTACCGCTGAACCAACTTCAACCACTGCTATGACCATTGCCAATGTGACATCAATCGCGTTGACTTCTGGCACAGCGACTGTGAGTAAGATCGCCTCTGGCGCGACCACACCGGCTTCTGCTGGTACGGCTTTAGCGGCTGGCGCTTCTATTACAGTCACTTCCTCCAAGGGCTTCAATGTGGGCGATCCGGTTATAATCGTTGACTCCGCGGGTACTGACACAGGTTTTGTTTCAGCTATTGCTGACTCCACCCATTTAACTATCAACTCTTTGGTTGATATGGCTGGTACAGCGGTTCAAGTGTCCAAGATTGGCACTGATTCCGTGAATACTGCCGCGACGGCCGCCGCCTTTACCGTGGCTCCGTTGTCAATGGCTGTGACCTCATCTTCTGGCTTTAATGTCGGTGATTTGGTCTTGATCCAAGACACAGTGACTACATCTAACAGCTTGAATGACTATGGCGTGGTAACGGCTATTGCCGATTCAACGCACTTAACCATTGCCGCTAACAACGCTAATACGACCACTGGTACGACTACCATTGTCCGTATCGGCGCGATCAACCCTGCCACAACCTTGGTTCAGACAGCCGCTTCCGCGGGTAATCGCGTGATTGCCGGTCAGTCCACAACTGTCACTTCCAGCACTGGTTTCGGTGTTGGCGATGTGGTTGTGACTGCTTCTGATACTCTTGGTTCTTGGACAGGTACCGTGACTGCGGTGGCTGATGCTACCCATGTCACTGTGGCTTCCAGCACTGCGGCTGCGAGCGCGGCGACTTTTGTCACCCGTTTGCCTGGCGCAGTTTCATCTGGCAAATTCATTACTTTGCAAGATGTTGAACCTGTCATTACCAGCACTTCCGGCTTTGTCGGCGGCGCTGCGACTCCTGGCTCTGGCCAAGAAGTCGGCAAGTTTGACATCAAGGCCGATGGCGACCGCAACTTGTCATTAACAAAATTCCATGTCAAAATGGGTGGTTCCAACTTCCCATGGAAATATGTGAATAGTTTTGACTTGTATGCTGGTTCCACATTGCTTTCAAGCGCGACCAATACTATTGGTACGGCTGAAGCAGATGCTGGCGGAACATATTCGCTTACCGGTTCCACAACCACGATTAAACTTTGTCATGTAACCACTGAAGCGGCTGCTGATGGCGAATTAGCCATTGTCGGCGGAGGTGGCGCCACTGGCGTTATTATGGATAAGATCCGCGCCGGTGATGTGATTGGTTTCTTTGTCAGCTCAACTGCGTATGTAACCTATTCAGTGACTTCGGCTACTGTAGGTGCTGCGTGTTCTGGCGGTGGCGGTGATGCGAGCGATGTTACATTAGTGGTTTCTGGCGGCAACCTCGTGGGTGCGGTCAGCGACGATGTAACTCCGATCTTGTATGACTTCAGCTTGTCCTTTGATTCTAACAGCGCGACTCCGTTAGCAACCCAGACTATCACAGCTGGTTCCATCACAACCTACACGGTTAAGGCGGACACCACCAATGTTAAGACGGGTGTGACGAGCGGTACTGTTAACTTCAATGTGACAGTGGCTGGCACGCAAGGTTCCACGGGCGATGTGACTTGGGCTTATACGCCGTCTGGCGGTTCAGCTATTACAGCTACAACCGTATCCGACAGCTACCCGGTCAATGGCCCAACCTTCACTTACTAATCTCTTTGAGCTGATGTATTCTCGTCTCGTCATCCCGTTGAAAAACGGGATCCAGACAGAAACTTCAACACAAGTTAGCTAGTGATAATCTCCGGGCTTCGGCCTTGAGAAAACAAAAACCACGGCGAGATGCCGTGGTTTTTGTTATGCCAGCCAGCCCCGTCTCTTTTTGTAAGGGGCGGGGCGAGATGCTGGGGATTTTATTTATCTCGTCATTGCGAGGAAGGAGCAGAGCGACTGACGTGGCAATCCCTGCCTGACAAGTTAGAGATTGCTTCGTCGTTCCTCCTCGCAATGACAATAATCCGTCATCCTCGCGAAAGCGGGGATCTATTTGCTCGTCATCGCGAGGTCGCTTCAGGCGACCGTGGCGATCTCACTACAAACCCTCCTCATTTTCAAGGGGGAGGGGGAGACCGTTGAGAAACTCTTTTTTCTCGTCATTGCGAGGAGCGAAGCGACGCGGCAATCTCTAAATTCCCTGGTAATATAGGGATCGCCACGCTCCCTATGGTCGCTCGCGATGACAGTTTGGGAATTTCTCAACGGTCTCAGGGGAGGAGGGGTTACTAGAACCTAAAACCTAAAACCTAAAACCTAAAATTTATATCGGCTGTGGATAAATCAATAAAATAAAAGAGTATAATAAAAACATCAGTCCGACGCTGATATAAATAAATATCTCGGCCAAACTCGGGCGACACTTTTAACTTATAAACAATGCCTATGTAACACTAACATTATTTCACTTTCTTCCGCGTCGGATGAAAGCTATTTTTTTAATTTCGTTTTTCTTTTTTTATTACAAAATATGTCAAAAAAATATTTCGCAATACTAGCCATCGTCGTACTGGGGGTCAGTATGATGTTTGGCTCATCGGCTCTAGCCGCTATGACCTATGGCGCGACCACCGCGACCTCTGACGGCAACTACACCTTAGATGGTGTTGCCGCTT
>MHTO01000012.1 GCA_001823105.1 Candidatus Wildermuthbacteria bacterium GWA2_46_15
CGACCTTGAAGACCAACATCATGGGCACCATCAACGTGCTCGAGGCGTCGCGCCTTTCGCCCACAGTCAAACGTGTGCTCGTGGCCTCATCCGACAAGGCGTACGGCGCCCAGCCCATCCTCCCGTACTCCGAGGAGGCGTCGCTGAATGGCCGCCATCCGTATGACGTTTCCAAATCCTGCACTGACCTGATCGCGCAGATGTATTTTTACACCTTCAAACTGCCGGTGTGCGTGACGCGCTGCGGCAACCTGTACGGCCCGGGTGACCTTAACTTCAACCGCGTGGTGCCAGAGACGATCAAGAACGCGCTCGAGGGCAAGCCGTTGCAGGTGCGCACTGACGGCACCTTTGTGCGCGACTATTTCTTTGTGAAAGATGCCGCGAACGGCTACCTCACGATTGCCGAAAACATGGATAAGCCGGACGTCGTGGGCCAGGCGTTCAACCTTTCGACCGGCAACCGGTATACCGTGCTCGACATCGCCAGCCGCGTGCTTGCCGCCGTGGGCCGCCCGGATCTGACGCCAATCATCTTGAACCAGGCCAAGGCCGAGATCCACGACCAGACGCTTTCGAGCGCCAAGGCCGCGCGCCTCCTCAGCTGGTCGCCGAAGTACACGGTTGACGAGGGCCTTGCCGAAACCGTTGCCTGGTACCGCGCGTATTTCTCTCATTCCCCGAGCGAGGCCGCAGGCCGAGTCGAGGGGCTCGTCTCTTCTCCGAGCGGGGAAGCGCTGATGTCGTAGTCGTTTATTCCCCGAGCCTGTCGAGGGGTGCGTTTCTCTCGTCATTGCGAGCGAAGCGAAGCAATCTCCTCGTGCGTCGTCTGCGAATCCCTGCTAAACTGACCTTGTATGCAAAAAGACATTTCCCTTAACCTCCCTGTTTTCATTACAAAATAGGGCCGGCGGTTTGTCGCCTATACGCCCGCGCTTGATATCTCGACTTCCGGCACATCGGAGAAAGACGCAAAGAAAAAGTTTGGCGAACTCGTCAGCTTGTTTCTTGAGGAAATTCTTGAGGCTGGGACCGTGGACGATGTCCTTTCGGAGCTGGGATGGAGGAAGCGGGAAAAGAAATGGATGCCACCGAAAGTCGTCTCTTCGCATTACGTTGCCTTTCCGATTCCTGTGTTGACCTAGCAGTATGCCGCGGATTACGGCTGTGCACTGGAAAGAATTCGAGAAGTTTCTTTTCAGCGTCGGATGCGAATTCAAGAGGGAAAAAGGCGACCATCGGGTCTATTGGAAAGAGGGAATGATCCGACCGGTCATTATCCCTCGGGATACAAGCCTGCCAGTGCCTATCATTCTTACTTAATAACTTGCGTACATTGGGAGTTTCCCGAGAGGAATACTTGAAGTTTTTGGACAAATAGGTTTTAAAAGAGGAGGCCCGCAAGGGTCTCTTTTGGTAAAAGGAATGCTTGATTTTATAAGGCGAAACGCGCATTATTGAACGAAAGCCTTCTTGATTAGCCGTTTTGAAATCCGATACCTTATGTTCGAGCAAGCATTCAAAAATATCGATAACATCCTCCACACGGATTCCGGCTCTGCCACGGAATTGGATTACATCGAGCAAACCTCATGGATTCTCTTTTTGAAGTATCTGGACGATTTGGAACAGACGAAAAAGACCGAAGCCACATTGGCCGGAAAGAAATACGAGTTTATTCTTGATCCGAAATTTCGTTGGGATGGATGGGCTTGTCCAAAAGATGCAACCGGCAAACTAGACCATCACAAGGCGCTTGATGGGGATGATTTGAAAGATTTCGTCGATCAACAGTTATTTCCGCATTTCAAAAAGTTTAAGGCCGAAGAGCCGAACACGATCGAATACAAGATTGGCGAGATTTTTAGCGAGTTGAAAAACAAGATTTCGAGCGGTTATAAACTACGAGAGATTTTGAATATCGTGGACGGGATGCATTTCCGACATTACGAGGAAAAGCACGAGCTCTCGCATCTCTACGAAGACAAAATCAAGAAAATGGGAAACGCCGGCCGGAACGGTGGAGAGTATTACACGCCACGTCCATTGATTCGGACGATTATTAAAGTTGTTGCCCCGAAAATTGGTGAAAAGATTTACGACGGTGCCTGCGGATCTGCGGGATTCTTGGTTGAGGCTTACGATTATTTGACCCAGAACCAGTCAGCGCTTTCTTCGAACCAGATGGAAACCCTGCAGAACAAGACGTTTTACGGCAAAGAGATCAAATCTCTGGCGTACATCATCGGGATCATGAACATGATCCTGCACGGGATCGAAGCACCGAATATTCGGCACATGAATACACTGGCCGAGAACATTAACGATATTCAGGAAAAAGATCGGTTCGACGTGATTCTTGCCAATCCGCCGTTTGGTGCAGGGATCGGACGCGAGATCCAGCAGAACTTTCCAATCAAAACCAGTGAGACCGCATTCCTGTTCCTCCAACATTTCATCAAGATTTTGAAAGCCGGCGGCCGGGCTGGGATCGTGATCAAAAATACATTTCTGTCGAACACCGACAACGCCTCGGTTTCGTTGCGCAAGCTGTTGCTCGAAAGTTGCAATCTTCACTCGGTTCTTGATTTGCCAGGCGGCGCTTTTCAGGGTGCTGGTGTAAAAACCGTTGTCTTGTTTTTCGAAAAAGGCGCACCAACTAAAAATGTTTGGTTTTATCAACTTAACCTCCCTCGTAACCTCGGCAAAACGAATCCGCTGAACGAAAAAGATCTGGCAGAATTCGTGGAATTGCAAAAAACAAAAGCCGACAGCGAAAATTCGTGGAGTGTTGATGTCAAAGATGTCGATCAAACGACTTTTGATTTGTCCGTAAAGAATCCGAGCAGGGGCGGGGAAGTTACTCTTCGAGAACCGAAGGAAATTTTGGAGGAGATGAAAAAGTTGGATGAGGAAAATTCAAAAATACTTGTTGATATTAAAAATATGGTGGGCTAGACGGGTAGTAAACGTATGAAAGAATTAGATCAAGCCTTCGAAGCCAAAGATGGGGACATGATTGAAGCAAAAAAAATATCATTTTTGTTTAAGGTTGATTCGTTGCAGCAGCTCATTCTGCAAAGATATCAAGCATTGACTACAATTAGCACCATCGGTTTTGCTATCGTTGGAATTGTTATTTCGACACGTAGCGATCTTCTAGAAAGTTCAATTTTGGCCTTTATCCGCTATTTTATTTGTTGGAGTTGCATTAGTTGGTCTGGGGCGATTGCTATATTTAATTCGGGATGACATAAATGGTTTGACTAAAAGAATTGAAGAATTGCCAAATGAGGATTGGAGCAAACCTTTTGTAAAAAAAGATTTTAAAGCAGATTGGTGGCCAGAAACTTTGTATTTTTTTCTTGTAGTGGGAATGGTTGTGTTCGGGTTGTCTTTTTTGACTAATTTTACAAGTATGAATATTTTTCTTTTTAGTCTTCATAACATCGTAGATACTTTCAGTATCCTTTTTAATTTTTTGGGTAGCATTTTCTTTGCATCTAGCTTATTTATCTCGAAACAAACGGCACTTAAATTGGGTACATCAAGATATTGCGGAGAAACAGAAGAAGAAAATTTAAAACTGCCGGCAGTCAGGGACAGATTAGATCAAAGAAATTGGGGAATCGCGGGCGCAGTATCAATTTCTGTAGGGTTGATCCTGCAGTTTTCATCTAGATTTTTATGAGTTTGCAAATAGAAAAGACTAACAAACATGAGCGATATTTTTTTGATACCCCAGTTTTTAGGTGCGGAAAGGAAAGATGGAATCTTGAACAAGAGGATCAAAAAAGAAAATTTGTTCAAAATATTGTAGGAAAGAACAAAGAAATTGCAAAACATGAAATTGATTTTGTCGAGAAATATTTTCGAACTAAACGGGCATCGTATTTTTATGGTGAAATGGTCGGAATGATTAGATTGTATGCTCTGAGCCAACAGATCAGAGGTGAATTATTTTTTGTGGAGCAAAGAATTTCTAAAAGTTTAAAGAATAAAAAGTGGAAGTATTTCGGTAAACTTTTTGAGTTTATGATATTTGAGACGTTTACAAACCGAATTATTTTCGGATTAATCTTAAAAAGATTACGAGAAGAAAATCAGAAGGATCTATTGAAAAATAGATTTATAGACATCGAAGCTTTTGACCACTCTGGAAAATATATTGATTATTTGAGAATTGCCAATTTCCATGAGACTTTATGAAAACCTGGCAAACAAAAAAACTTAGGGAAATTTGTGTTGTTGTTGGTGGTGGAACACCAAAAACAGGGATAAAAAAATATTGGGATGGGGGTTTATTTTGGATTACACCAAAAGATCTCGGTAAACTTAAAAATTTTGAGATTTCAGCAACAGAACGGAAAATCTCGAAAGAAGGTCTTAAAAATTCCTCAGCTAAATTATTACCAACCGGATCAGTAATTCTGTCTTCACGCGCTCCGATTGGGTATGTCGCGATCAATAACCTTGAAATAGCAACAAATCAGGGATGTCGTAGTTTCGTTTGTAACAAGGAAATTTATAATAAATATCTTTACTTTTTTTTCGTTTCTAACACTGAATATCTAAATTCGCTCGGTGGAGGAACAACTTTTAAAGAAGTTTCCGGATCAAAATTAAAAGAAATTGAGGTTCCTCTTCCGTCCATTTCCGAACAACACCGCATTGTGAAAATTTTGGATGAGGTTTTTGAGGGGGTGGCGAAGGCAAAGGAAAATGCGGAAAAAAATTTGCAGAATACCAAGGATCTTTTTGAATCGTATTTGCAAGGTATTTTTGCGAAACCTGGGGAGGGATGGACGGAGAAACAAGTTGACGAGATTTGCAATGTTGAATATGGATACACTGAGAAGGCTAAGAGTCGCGGCGATTACAGATTCGTCAGGATCACCGATACAGATAAAAATGGTTTGTTGATGAGCACTGGTAAGATGTATGTTGATTCATTTTTTGACGCTGAGAAGTATCTTTTGGAAGAAGGAGATTTATTGATGGCCAGGACAGGTGCTTCAGCCGGCAATGTTTTGTTGTTCGAGGGTGACGAAAAAGCAGTGTTTGCTTCTTATCTTATAAGGTTGAAATTTAAAAAAGAAGTTTTGAGCAAACTTTATTGGTATTTTTCGAAATCTCCACTTTATTGGAATCAAGTCAGACAACTATCTGCCGGTTCGGCTCAACCCCAGTTCAATGGGGGTGCATTAAAGCAAATCGTTCTTGTTTTCCCAGAGTCTCTTTCAGAACAAAAAACTATCGTCGCGAAGCTGGATAAGCTTTCGGCCGAGACGAAAAAACTGGAGGGGATTTATGAGAAAAAACTAGCGGATTTGGAAGAACTCAAAAAATCGGTTTTAAAGAAGGCTTTTGCTGGGGAGTTGTAGCTTGGCGTTCTATTCTAAATAGAAATGCGACATAGCGTAGACTGTTAGGTATCTAACCCCCTAACATTCCCGTGTTATGTCGCATC
>MHTO01000013.1:0-5915 GCA_001823105.1 Candidatus Wildermuthbacteria bacterium GWA2_46_15
AAGACGACTCTCTGCTCTCGGTCGATCCAGATTATGTCCAGAGGAATTAAGGTATTCTTCATCCAGAAGGGCAGTTCTTTTTCTTGGTCATAAATGAAAAGCATACCCTGGTTTTGGCCCAGTTCTTTTCTGAACATCAGGCCTCTTACTTGTTCGGCCGACGTCCGGGCCAATTCAACGGAAAAGCACTTTTCGTCAAAACAAACTTGACCGTGTTCCCGACGATTGAACCAAAAAACAACGGCTAAAATCAAAATCAGAAAACCGATGGATAAAATGAAAATCTTTTTCTTAGGCATTGTGCTTAATCTCGATGACGTCGCCGTCCTGAACGACGTATTCCTTACCTTCGGTGCGAATCAGGCCTTTTTCGCGGGCTTGGCTAAAACCGTCAGCCGCAATCAAATTGGTATAAGCGATGACTTCGGCCTTGATGAAATGGCTCTCAAAATCAGAATGGATGACGCCGGCGGCTTGAGGCGCTAAGCTGCCCTTTTTGACGGTCCAGGCGCGCGTTTCGTCCAGGCCGGTGGTAAAAAAAGTCAAAAGATCCAGAAGGCCGTAAGATTTTTTTATCAAAACATCAAGTTCGGACTCTTTAACTAAACCCAAAGATATCCTTTCCTCCTGGTTAAATCCGGATTCGGCCGCTTCAAACTCGGTCAGAACATCCACGATTAGAAACGGCCACTGGTTCTTCTTGAAAGATTCAATAATCTCCGCCGGCACTTCTTCATCCTGGCCGTTCAAAAGATAGAGCCGGGGCTTGGCACTAAGCAGCTGCGAGTTCTTCATCAACTCTCTTTCTTCCTTGCTAAAATCCGCTTCATTCAAGAGCCGCCCCTGATCCAAAAAACCCTTGATTTTATTCAGAACCCCCGTTTCCTTGGCCGCTTCTCTTTTGCCGGCTCTCACCTCGCCCTCCAGATGGTCCAGACTTTTCTGAACCGTCTCCAAATCCTTCAAAATCAATTCTGTCTCGAGAATCTCTTTTTCCCGGAGCGGGTCGACGCCGGTTTGGGTGTTGATGACGTCGGCCTTTTGAAAGGCCCGCAGCAAATAGATGATGGCGTCCACTTCGCGAATATGGGAGAGAAATTTGTTGCCCAAACCTTCGCCCGTCGCGGCGCCTTTGACTAAGCCGGCAATATCGACAAACTCGACCGTGGCATAGATTTTCTTGACAGATTTTTCCCGCTCGGCTAATTTTTCCACCCTTTCATCGGGCACGCCAACAACGCCAACGTTGGGATCGATGGTGGCAAAAGGGTAATTGGAACGGTCCACCTGTTTTTTGGTCAGGGTCTGGAAAAGGGTGGACTTGCCCACGTTGGGCAGACCCACGATGCCGATGGACAAAGACATGTTAGTGGTTGTTTTTGTAGGAGAATTCGCAGATGTTCTTAAAATCGCACCAGTCGCACTGCCAGCCGGGGGTGGCTTTAAAATCGCTTCTCTTGATTTGTTCGATCTCGTCAACAATCTCTTTTTTTTCTTTCTCTATATCCGCTCGGCTCCCTAAAAAGGAAAGGCTCTTGCCCTCGTCCAGATAATGGTAAGTCAGCTTCTGGGGTTTTAAACCGAGAACTTCTTCGGCGGCCATCTGATAAATCAAAAGCTGTTTTTTGTCTTCGGGCCGGAGCCTTTCTTTGGCCGAACCCGTTTTGTAATCAATGATCTCGACGCCATCGCCCTTGTCATCAATCCGGTCAATCTTGCCGATGAGAGTATAACCGCCAATCTTGATATTAAAATCTTGCTCCAGGGCCGGATGACCCCGAAAGAAGAAAAGCTTTGGCTTCTCTTTGCGGAAGTTTTGATAGAACTTTCGCAGCGTCTTCTGGCCCAGTTCGAAATACTCTTTTTTTTGCGCCGGATTCTCATACCATTCGTCCAACCATTCTCTTTGGTAGATCTCCAAAAGGTCTTTTAAGCCAACCGGGCCCGAGGTTGAGACCAGTAAAAACTCCTGCAGAGTCTGGTGCATGGTTTTGCCGAAGGAAAAGACGGCTTTGCCCTTGACCGGGATTTTCAAGATGTGGGCAAACTTATACTGCAAAGGACACTTTTCAAAAGCGGCCAGCTGAGTAAAAGAAAACCTTTCGGGCAACAAAAATTCTTTGACTCTTTCAAACTTTTTCTGATTGACCCGGACGCCCCGGCTCTTTAAGTGAGTGAGAACCGCCGCATAGCCCAGTTCGATCAGAAAGCGGGACAATCTTTTTCTGGTCACGCCGCAATAATCTTCGGCCGAGGTCAGGAATAAGCCGTCCTTGGCCCGGGTCATGCCCACGTAAAACAGCCTTCTTTCCTCCTGAAGGTGAAAATCTCCTTCGGGCAGAATGTCCTTGATTAATTTCTCCGGGATCTCGATCGGATCTTTTCTCTCGAGACTGGGAAACCGCTTGTCCACCAGGTTAACCAAAAAGGTGTATTTAAACTCCAATCCCTTGGCCGAGTGCAGCGTCATGATTTTAACCACCGCCGGACCCTGTTCCACGTCAAAATTCATCTTCCCCTCTTCCCCGGATTCCAGCTCCAGATTCAATTCCTCCATAAAAGCTCGGAGGCGAGAATCAAGATGAGTTTCCTCGAAGTTCTTGATCCGGCTGTGAAACTGAGAAATCAGATCCAAATCTTCTTTCCTTTCTTTTTTCACCAGGTATTCGAGATAGCCCGAGTCCTCCAAGAAAGAAAGAAGAATCTCGGAAACGTTCTTTTCCCGGGCCCGGGTGGTGTGTTTCTCGACCAGGCTCAGAATCCGGTTGACCCCGTTAATCGTCTGGAGGGAAAGGCCGGGGATCAAGGATAGTTCCTGGAGCGACTCAAAAATCGATTTCGAGCGGCGGGAACTATAGCGGGTAATCTGGGCGATGTCTTCGGGAAGCAAGTTCAAAAAGGGTAGGCTCAGAATCCGAAAAGCGGCCGAGCTCTCGTGATAGTTATCGAGAAACTTGAAATAGGAAACGATGTCTAAAATGACGGGCTTGGCATAAAGACCCCGCAGGGCCATGAACTGGTAAGGAATGTTTGATCTTTCCAGGCCTCTAATGAAGGCCGAGGCTTCATGGTTGGCTCGGACCAAAATGGCAAAATCGCTGAAAGTGGCGTCTTTGTCTTCCCGTAAAAGCTCGACAATCTTTTCCAGGACGCCGGAGACTTCCTGTTCGCCCGACTTAAAGTGCAAATGCCCGATCTTTCCCTTGCCTTTCTTGGCCGCCTTTAGGTTCTTATCAATCTGGCTGATGTGCTCCAGCCGGTTGGGATTGTTGGCCTGGATGAATCGATAGGCCGAATCCAGGATATTCTGCCGGGAGCGGTAGTTTTCAATCAAGACGACTTCCTTGGCTTTAGGAAAGTCTTTTTTGAATTGGACGACATTGCTGAAGGAGGCGCCTCGCCAACGATAGACGGCCTGGTCATCGTCGCTGGAAACGGTCAAATTGTTTCTCGGCGCGGCCAGCAGCTTCACCAGCTCATACTGAACCCAGTTGGTATCCTGGAATTCATCGACTAAAATGTATTTGAACTGCTGACGGTATTTCTCCAGAATCCGGGGTCTTTTTTGAAACAGTTTTAAACAATAATTAATCAGGTCGCCGAAATCCAAAAGTCCGGATCCCAGGAGAAGTTTCTGGTATGTCTCATAGACCGAAGCAATTTCCTTAAGCCTTTCCTTGTCTTCAAAAGCTTTCTGGCTGTAGGCCAGATAGTCTTCGGGATAAACGGCCTGGTCCTTGCAGCGGCTGAAGTGAGAAACCAAAGCGTGAATGAACTTGGTTGGCTGACCAATGGGTCGGTAATAATCAAGCTTGAACTGGTCCAGATTCTGGCGAACTAAAAGCCAGGCCGCCGTCTGATCCACCAATTTGAAATCCGTAGAAAGGCCGATGTCCAAGCCGTGTTCCTTAAGAATTCTCTCGCAAAAAGAGTGGAAAGTCGAAATCCAGAGATCGGCGTAGCCGCGGGAAAGCAGTTGATCCACCCTTTCGGCCATTTCCGTGGCCGCCTTGTCGGTGAAAGTCAAAGCCAGAATCTCTTCGGGCTTAGCTTTGCCTTTCTCAACCAAATAAGCCAGGCGATGGGTGATGACGGTGGTCTTGCCGGTACCGGCCCCGGCCACGATCGAAACCGGTCCTCCTCCGTAGGTGACGGCGGCTTTTTGATTCTGATTAAGATGAGATAAGTCCAACATGTTTTGTATCATACCACAGACCTCTTTCTTTCACGAACTATTGCTTTATCACGGGAAATGAATTATACTCTACTCGTAAGTCTTTCTCCTTAAGTTTCCATAAAGAAAACTTCAGAGAAGCGGTCGCCTTACCCTTCGACAAGCTCAGGGCAAGCACCTCCAGCGCGTGCTCTAAAGCAGCGAAGAGAAATAATCAGATAACAAATAAATTTAGATGGCAAAAAAACTATACGTTGGGGGCTTACCCTACAGCGCCACCGAAGATTCCTTGAAGGAAATGTTTGCCCAAGCCGGAGCCGTGGAAACGGCCACGATCATCATCGACAAGATGTCGGGCCGATCAAAGGGTTTTGGTTTTGTGGAAATGTCTTCCGAGGAAGAGGCGCAGAAAGGGATTGAGCTCTGGAACGGCAAGGAACTCGAGGGCCGCACTCTGACCGTGGCCGAGGCTCGACCTCTAGAGGCTCGCCCTCCCCGCCGAGATTTTGGCCACGACAATCGTGGTAGCGGTGGTGGTGGCTTCGGTAGAGGCCGCCGGAATGAGTGGTAATTTCTCCGCCTCGCTAGAGCGAGGCAAAACAGTCCCGTTCAAAGCGGGGCTGTTTTGTTTAACCCCTCGGGTTAAATGAGAAAAGATTTCTTCAGAATAATTTAGATTGACTCCTCTAGTCAATAAAAATTCACTTTAAAATAGAAGTTTTTTTAAGAAGAATTTTATAGACGTTCTCGAGAAAGTCGCCGCCGGCATAACCGACAATGAAAGCCAAGGGCGGAGTCAAACCCGACAAACCCTCTAAAATTATGCCCGATTCTTTGATGGCTCCGGCCGTCAACAATCCGACCACACCCGAAAGAAAGGTGGTCGCGAAAAAATAGAGCGGGTTAAAGGGAACGCTTTTATAGGAATAATAGTATTTCAAAAAACCCACCAGGCCTCTCACCAGGCCGCCGCCAAACCCCGCAATGAAAATAGCGATCATGCAAACAAGTTTAACTCTGCTGAAGCAAAGATAGCTATCATACTCTTAAAATTACCATGTTACGACGAATTCGTGATGATTGTCGTCGCGAAAAGGACATTTGGTTTCTCGGCAGACGGCCGAAGAAATGACGATCATTTTGACCACCTCGGAGAAATAACCTTTGAGAACCTGGCAATGAAGAGGATGCGTCTTAAAACCTTCCACCCTCAAAACAATCCTTCTTCCTTTTTCGTCGAGTTCAACCGGATCCAGACGGCCCACGGTATAATAGCGATTCCACATTTTCTGGGCCTCGCTCAGCACTTTTTTCAAGGAGACAAAATACTTGGCAAAAAGACGAACCACCAAAGACTGCCGGGCATTAATGCTGCCTACTTCTTCAAACTTCTCGTCGCTGTAATTGAAGGTTTTTTTCATCGCCAGGAGAATGACCGCCTCCAGTCCCACCGGATAGAAATTCATCGGCTTGATATCCCGACAACGAAAAGGGTAACCGGCCTCGGTCATTGTTTTCTCGAGCTTCTCCAGCCCTCCCTCGGCTTCTTTGGATCTAATAAAAGCTAAGTTATCGATAATGGCCAGTCCCCGGCATTGTCCCTTGATCTCAAGCAGGCGATGAATAATTTCTTGATTAAGAATTTCTTCGGTCATAGCGAGTGAAATTAATTGCGAGATCGCGGCTGGGGCGTGGGAATGCGCTCATCGACCGGAGATTCCTCACAATTCTCTTCTCCGGC
>MHTO01000013.1:6028-6819 GCA_001823105.1 Candidatus Wildermuthbacteria bacterium GWA2_46_15
TCGCGCGCCTCACCGCGTGGGCCGGGTTTTAAGGGTTGGAATTTTCCTTGGAGTAAAAGAGAAACGAGAATCAGGGCCAGGGCCAAAACGATAAGGAGAGGGATGATTTTTTTCATACGCTAGAGTTTTGTTTAGTTAATCTTAAATTACTCAAAGACTTCTTTCAAGGGGGTGTAGGCGGTGCGGGAAAGGATGTCAAACAACTCCTTCAACTTTTCCGCCCGCTGGGCCATTTCTTTTTTGGTGACAATTAAAGGCTGGTCGATGGCGGCCCCTAAAAAGCCTTCCCGATAGGTAATGCCGATCTCGTCAATCAATTTGGTGAATCTTTCGACTAACCTTTTCCGGCTTTCTCCCTTGTCATATCTCCCGCCGCAGCTGACCACGGCGCCGATCAGGCTTCCCTTGATAATAATGGGCAGCCACAAAGAAACGTAACCGGCATAGCATTGAGTAAAAATCGGCCCTTCTTTGTTTTCCACCAAAGAAACGGCTGATTTGAAATGATCGTGACATCTCATCTTGCCAATCTCGGTGGCCATAATCATTTGACAGGCTTTCTGCACGCCGTAAGTTTCGTTGATCAGATTCCCCTCCCGGTCCACGACCACGACCTGAACTCCCAAGCCATCGGCAAAATCATCCAGGATCTTCTGGAAATCCTTGAGAAACCATTGAGCGGCTTCGGAGAGATCTTTTCTCATATCGCTCTGCGCTACAATTTGAGATACTTTCTCAACTCTTTAACTTTATCGGTTTTCTCCCAGCTGAATCCCGGCCGGCCAAAATGG
>MHTO01000014.1:0-16774 GCA_001823105.1 Candidatus Wildermuthbacteria bacterium GWA2_46_15
AGATGGGAAAGCGATCTTTCTGGCTTACGATCAGGGATTGGAGCTGGGTCCGGACGATGTCGGGCCGACGGCCATTGATCCCGACTTTATCTTAAAAATTGCGAAGGAAGGCAAATACAACGGCGTCGTCCTCCAAAAGGGGATCGCCGAAAAATATTATTCAAAAGAAAAATACCCGGTTCCTTTGATCTTGAAATTAAACGGCAAAACAGAGTTAGTCTCGGGCGACCCGATCTCGAGACAGGTTTGCTCGGTGGAAGAAGCCTTAAGGCTCGGAGCCGAGGCCGTCGGCTACACCATCTATATCGGCAGCGAACAGGAATCGGTCATGATGGCCGAATTCGGTAAAATAGTCGAGCAGGCTCATAAAATAAATCTGCCGGTGATTGCCTGGTGCTATCCCCGGGGGAAAAACATTGAGGCCGAAACTGCACCGGATAACGTCATCTACGCGGCCCGGGTGGGATTGGAGCTCGGCGCCGACATCGTCAAGATAAAATACTGCGGCTCTGAATCCTGTTTTGCTCAAGCGGTCAAGGCCGCCGGAAAAACCAGGGTCATGATGGCCGGAGGACCCGTGCGCGCCGACGAAAAGGAATTCTTAGAGCACGTCAGAAATGCCGTCAGGGCCGGGGCAATCGGAGTGGCCGTGGGTAGAAATGTCTGGCTAGCCAAGAAGCCTCTAGAAGTCACTGACAAAATCAAAAAAATCATTTTCGGCGCATGAAAATACGTCTTGATAGGGAAAAATGCATTGGTTGCGGCAGCTGCGTGGTCGTCTGCCCCAAATATTTTGATCTGGATCCGGATGGTCGAGCCAAGCTGAAAGGCGGCATCGCAAATAAAGAAAAAACACATGAAGAATTGACAATTTCCTCAATTGAGTGTATCCAAAATGCAGTGGACTGTTGCCCTTCGCAAGCTATACGACTCGAATAATATCTACAAATTAAATTATGTTAGTCATTAAGGCCAGAATTCGTTCTCTGTTGGGAAAAGATGTCCGAAAGTTAAGAGAAAAAGACCGGTTACCGGCCGTCTTATACGGCCCCGGCCTGAAAGAAAATTTTCATCTCGATATAGACACCAAGGAGTTTATCAAGGTCTTTCAGGAAACCGGCCGGAGCTCTTTCCTGCAGCTGGAAGTGGAAAAGGATGGCAACGCCAAGCCCGTGGTTTTCTTGGTCTTAGTCCACGATATTCAGAAGGATCCGCTTTCGCTTTCTCTTTCTCATGTTGATTTTTATCAGCCGTCCTCGACGAAGGAAATAAAAGTGAGGGTTCCTTTGTCCTTTGAAGGAGAAGCCAGAGCCGTTAAGAGCCTGGGAGGGACCCTGGTCAAAAACATCCAGGAAGTCCAGGTCCAAGCTTTGCCCCAAAACCTGCCGCACGAAATCGTGGTCAGCCTTGATACGCTGGATGAGTTGGGAAAAACAATTCTTATCAAAGATCTTCAGCTTCCTCCGGGAGTGAAGATTATTAAAAACCCGGAAGAAATTGTTGTCCAGGTAATGGAGTCGGAAAAGATCGAAGAAGAGCTGGAAAAACCGGTTGAAGAAAAAGTAGAAGAGGTGAAAGTGATCGAAAAAGAGAAGAAGGAAGAAGAGCCGGTCGAAAAACCCTAAAAATTCAAATGTCCTCCAGTTTTTACCACAAAACCATTATTTTTATTCTGGTAGCAATGGTGATTTTTAGTTTACCTTCTTCGCTTTGCGAAAAGGCTAAGCTTTGCTTATCCGGGCCAATAGTGTTGGCCCAAACCCCCGAAGAAGAAAAAAAGGCTCTTGAAAAAGAACTCAAGGTCCTCGAAGAAAAGATCGCCCAATATGAAGGGGATATTAATAGCGTCCAAAAGGAAAAGAAAACTCTCCAAAACCAAATAACCATCCTGCAAAGCAAGATTAAAAAACTGAACCTGGAAATCAGCCGGGGCAATTTAATGATCAAGGATATAAAGCTGCAGATCGTAGATACCGAGGGGGCCATCCAGAAAACGACCGGTCAGTTAGATGAGACGAGAGTCAAATTGAAGGGATCGCTGAGAGCTCTTTATCAAGAAAACCAAAGGGGAAACGTGGAAATCCTTCTGGGCAGCCGCCAGCTCTCTGATTTCTTCACTAACCTGGCCAACCTGGAAGCTCTCAATCTCAGAGTCGTTCAGTCTTTAGAGGACGTTAAGTCTTTGAAAATATCTCTCGAGGACGAAAAGGATTCTTTAGATAAAGAAAAAGAAGATCTCCAAAGGATTGTCGGGCTGCAAATTCTCCAAAAACAAGCCGGCGAGGACAATAAAAAGCAACAAGAAAAGATTTTGGAAATAACCAAGGGCAAAGAAACTCTTTATCAAAAATATCTTGAAGAATCAAAACAGGAAGCCGCCCAAATCCGCTCAAGAATCTTTGAATTGATCGGCGTTCCCCAGGCGCCAACTTTTGGCCAGGCCTATGAAATCGCTAAAATAGTTTCTAAAACGACGGGCATTCGCCCGGCTCTTCTTCTGGCTGTAATAAAACAGGAATCAAATTTGGGAAAAAATGTGGGTCAGTGTTTCTTGAAAGATCCCCAGAAGGGGAGCGGTGTGAGAATTACTACCGGCGCCGCGGTGATCAACGTCATGAAACCATCAAGGGACGTCCAGCCGTTTTTACAGATCACGCAAGAACTCGGCCGCGACTCTTACAACACTTCCGTCTCTTGCCCGATCCCGAGCGTCGGGGGTTACGGCGGGGCCATGGGTCCGGCCCAGTTCATTCCTTCTACCTGGATGATCTATCGCGACAAATTAAAAGAAATAACCGGAAGAGCGGCCGATCCCTGGAATGTCCCGGACGCTTTTTTGGCCGCCGCTTTGTACCTTAAAGATTTTGGCGCCAGCTCCCAAAAAGAAAACGACGAATGGAGGGCGGCCATGATTTATTTCTCCGGCAGCACGAAAAGCCAATATCGCTTCTATGGCGACTCGGTCATCAGCATCGCCCGAAGCCTGGAAGAAGACATTAAAGCCATTGAGAACGGCCAGTAGTCTTAAGGAGTGACGGTGACTTTGGCCAGACAGGTCCTCGAATTCTTGTTTTCGTCTAAGACTAACATTTTTATTTGGTAGTCTCCGGCTGATGGGAAGGTATAATTCTGAGGCTCGGTGGTGATGCCGGTATCCCAAATTGAGTCGTCCGTAAAGTCCCATTGAAAACCCAGGAGGGGATACTTGGTCTGACGCCCGGTTCCAATCAGAGTTACCTCAAATGGAGCCTGGCCCGTTGTCGAAGGAATGACTAAAATCTCCCCGCACAAAGGGGGATTTTCTGTTGGCCGGTTTTCGGCCTGGCTCGAAAAACCAGTTGGTCCTTGAGAATCCTGGTTTTTTGTTCGCAGTTCTTTTGCCTTAAGGGAAATCTGTGGGAAAACAATGACAAAGATAAATAATATTCCAAAGAGAATCAGCAAAGCCTCAATCATTCCCTGACCGGGCGAAAGATTAGTATTCGGGATACTCTTTTTGTAGTTCATCGATGACGGAATCTAATTTACCCTCTAGAACTCCTTCTAAATTGTGCCAACTTTTTTTGACTCGGTGGTCCGTGATTCTGTCTTGAGGAAAATTGTAAGTTCTTATTTTCTCGGCTCTTTTCCCCCGGCCGATCTGGGACCTTCTCGTCCCCGAAACCTTTCGTTCTTCTTCAGAGACCTCGTGCTCCAGCAATCTGGCGGCCAGGATGGCCAGGGCGTTCTCCTTATTCTGCATTTGATTTCTTTCGGTTCTCGAGGTCACCGTCATTCCCGAAGGAAGATGAACAATCCTGACGGCCGTCTTTCTTTTGTTGACGTTTTGGCCGCCGGGACCAGAAGCATTGAAGAAATCGATCTTTAGATCGCTGGGATTGGTCTTTAAACCACCGATCTCTTTTGGCTTTAACAGAACGGCGACGGTGATGGTGGAGGTGTGGACCCGGCCCGATTTTTCCGTATCGGGAATGCGCTGAACCCGATGAACCCCGCCCTCGTATTTCATCTTGGCAAAAACATCGCGCGCCTGGCTCGTTGTTCCTGATTTCAGCTCAAAAATGATTTCCTTTAACCCGCCCAGCTCGGTTCTCGAAGAGTCTAGGGTTTCCAACTGCCAGCCCTGGGACCGGGCGAAGCCAGAATACATCCTAAACAGATCCTGAGCAAAAAGAGCCGCTTCTTCTCCGCCGACGCCGGCGCGAATTTCAACAATGGCGGCCGTGCTGGATTTCCCTTTCTTAACCGGCGCGGACTCACCAAACAAGTTCTCTAATTCGACCTTAAGAGTCCTGGTCTTTTCCCTGAGGGCCTGCGTCTCTTCTTTGGCCAAGGTGGTTAAATCGAAATCTTCTCCGGCGCTGATAATGGTTTCGTTTTCAGCGATCTGTTTTTCAAAATCTTCTAGGGCGGAAATTTTCTCCAGCAGCTTTTCCAGCCGGTTTTTGTTTTCGGTTAAATTCTCAAACTTTTCCCAATTGGAAACGACCTCGGGATCGGAAAGCTGAGATAATATTGCTTGATATTCTTTTTCGATCTCTTGTCGAGTTAACATAGTACCATTACTGGAAAATTCTGTTAGAGCGCAAAAATCAAAACGAAAAGCGCAAAACTACAGCCTAAAACTTAAAACTTTCGTTCGCTTTACGCTTTAAACTGTAACTTTGCGCTTTGCGCTTTAAGCTTTACGCTTTTTCGATAACCTTTCTCTGAATTTTTGAACCTGGCCCGCTCGATCAATAATCTTCTCTTTGCCCGTGTAGAAAGGATGACAAACAGAACAAATCTCAACCTCAATTGATTCTTTGGTCGAACCAACGGTAAAGGTATGGCCGCAGCTGCATTTCACCTGAGCGTTTTGATAATAAGTTGGATGGATATCCTTTTTCATGGTTTCACCTAACGATATACTCTTTTAAAGCATAAAAGAGCAGGAATAAAAAGATGAGGACGAATAAGATATCAAGAATTTTGGTCATTCTTTATTTTATACGAATAACTGGAAAAGTAAAGCCTCCCACGATGAAAACTTGTTTTAATTCTGAAGCAATGCTATCATGTTCATGATATGGTTAAACATGAACTACAAGTGAATATCGATCACGAAGCCATGCTCGAGGCCGGCATGCATTTTGGCCACCCCGCCTCAACCTTACACCCTCGGATGAAACCATTTTTATTTGGCACCAGAAATGGCACCCAGATTATTGATTTGGAAAAGTCCGGCGAAAAGCTTAAAGAGGCTCTAAAGTTCATCCAAGAACTAACCAAAGAAAACGGGACCGTCCTTTTAGTCGGCACCAAGATTCATATTAAAAAGATGGTTAAGGAGATGGCCGAGGAGTGCGGCCTGCCCTATGTTTCAGAGCGCTGGCTGGGCGGCACTTTCACCAATTTTGAAACGATTAAGAAAAGGGTTAGTCATTTAAAAACTCTCGAAAAGGAAATGGCGGAAGGTCTCCTGGATAAATACACCAAGAAGGAAAGGGCGGCAATTGAAAAAGAGGTCGAGGGCCTGGAAAAAAGATTTGGCGGGATAAAAACCCTGGAGGTCTTGCCTCGGGCCATCTTTATCTGTGACATGAAAAAAGAGTTATTGGCCATTAAAGAGGCCCGGCATAAGGGCGTTAAGGTGATTGGCCTGGCCGACACCAATATTGACCCGAAGCTGGCCGATTACCCCATCCCGGCCAATGACGACGCCGTCAATTCGGTCAAATATATCCTCGACAAGGTCAAGGAAACCGTCTTGAATAACCAGGTCAAGAAAACAGAGAAAGACGATGATGTCAAACATTAATCAGGTAAAACAGTTGCGCGAAGAAACCGAGGCCCCGATCAACGAATGCCTTAAGGCCCTGAGCGAAGCGAAGGGCGACAGGGAAAAAGCCAAAGAGATCCTGAGAAAATGGGGTAAAACCCTGGCCGCTAAGAAAGTGGAAAGGGAAGTCAAAGAAGGCATCATCGACGTTTACCTTCACCCAAATAAGAAGGTGGGTGTGATCTTGGAGCTTCGCTGCGAGTCAGATTTTGTTGCCAAAAACGAGGACTTCCAGAAGTTGGCTCATGAGCTTTGTCTCCAAATCGCCGCGATGGATCCGGAAAACCAAGATCTGTTTTTATCTCAGCCTTGGATCAAGGACGAAACAAAAAAGATCAAGGATCTTCTCACCGAACACATTGCCAAGCTGGGCGAAAACATTGTCGTTAGAAGTTTTAGCCGACTCAGCGTAAGGAAACCTTAGCCTCGCTAGAGCGAGGTAAAATAATGTTTGTCCTTGAAATTTTAGCTAAAATCGTCTTGGTTGGCAGCCTAATAGGAATGCTCGTCATTTTTTTCAGGAAGGTTCCTTTATTGGCCGATATGCCGAAAACCACCTCGGTTTTTGAAAAAAGAGGAAATGCTTGGCTAATTTTGTTCAGAAAGCTGAAAGAAAAATTAAAAAATCTGCCTTTTTTAAAGGGTTTTTCCTCGGGGATATTCTTGCAAAAAATTCTCTCAAGCTTTAGGGTTTTTGCTCTAAAGCTCGAAAACAAAACTGGCCAGTGGCTTGAGATTTTAAGAAAAAGATCGCGGGAAAATAAAACCCCGGAGAAAAAAGACGATAAATACTGGGAAGCCCTAGAGAACAAAAACAAAAATCTGCCGATGTAGCTTAGTGGCAAAGCAACTGTTTTGTAAACAGTAGACGAGGGTCCGATTCCCCCCATCGGCTCTTGACAAGTTCTAGGTTATCTGTTATACTGCAACCATCCAGAATTGAGAGACTTGACAATGTTTGACTAAGATTCTAACACAGTCTTGTTGAGATAAGATCTTGCTTCGCAAAATCTTGATTTCTTGCTTCGCTCGAAATTAAACTCTTTCAAGAGGATACGCACCAATTCGTTGGCAGCGTCCTGGAACTGAAACTCGGTTCTAGAACGCTGTCAGCGACCCCGGGTGAAATTAACCCGGGAGATCAGACAGCCCAAAAACGGGAGGTCTGCCTCCCACCTTTAGGCCCATCACGCACGAGACGTGATGGGCTCTTCTATTTTTAAAACCCTTGACAAAAGATCTGGATCTAATAAGATAGTAACCAGATAGAGATATTAAGTTTGGAAGAAATGAAAGGAGACGGAAACGGCGCGTAAAGACTTAGAGATGAGGGAAAAGACGAAAAATTCAGGAATCGTCTTCCTGTTTTTTGTTTCTGAACGGCCTGTCCTGAGCGAACGAAGTGAGTCGAAGGGCCAGAACCTTGAAAACTGAACAAGAAACCAGCAAAAAAATAGACCAGTCAATTTGGTTTTTCAGAGTTGTTCCGACTATTACTTTCCTCGTGATTTTCACGAGGTTATTCTGAGGATTCGATCCTGGTCCAGGATGAACGCTGGCGGCGTGGATAAGGCATGCAAGTCATACGGTACTGAGGTCGCAAGACCGAAGTGCAGTGGCGAATTGGTTAGTAACACGTAGATAATCTGCCTCGAGGACAGGCATAGTCCCGCGAAAGCGGGAATAATTCCTGATAGTAATGAGGGGGCGAAAGCCATTCTCATTTAAAGCCGCAAGGCACCTCGAGATGAGTCTGCGTCCTATCAGCTAGTTGGTAGGGTAACGGCCTACCAAGGCGATGACGGGTAGGGGGGATGAGAGTCTGTTCCCCAACAAGGGCACTGAGACATGGGCCCTACTCCTACGGGAGGCAGCAGTCGAGAATATTCGGCAATGGGGGAAACCCTGACCGAGCGACGCCGCGTGAGCGAAGAAGGCCTTCGGGCTGTAAAGCTCTTTTCTTTGGGAAGAAGTCGCCGCTGAGGCGACTGACGGTACCAGAGGAATAAGGGGATGCAAATTCTGTGCCAGCAGCCGCGGTAAGACAGAATCCCCAAGCGTTATCCGGATTTATTGGGCGTAAAGCGCCTGTAGGCGGCAGGACAAGTCTTTAATTAAAACTCAAGGGCTCAACCTTTGAGTTGTTAAAGATACTATCCAGCTAGAGGGCATTAGGAGCTGACGGAACGGTCGGTGTAGGGGTGAAATCCATTGATATCGACCGGAACACCAAAAGCGAAGGCAGTCAGCTAAGATGACCCTGACGCTGAGAGACGAAAGCGTGGGGAGCAAAAAGGATTGGCATGGGTATCCAATTTCATGGTAAAATGAGGTTGGTAGCTAGTCCCTTCTATTGGCAACAATAGAAAGAAAACTTGGCTATATCGGTAAAAATCCATTAGAAAAATGGAAAATACCGAGGGAAGCGAGCGCTCAAGCGCTTCGCCCCGTAGAGACTATACGCCGAGGTCGCCTTTGGCGACATGATATAGTCCGAACTGCACGGTAACGCGCAGAGCACGACAGAAATGTCCTGCCTATCTGATTTAATATAATCAGGTTAGTAACATTTTGTAGATACCCTTGTAGTCCACGCCCTAAACTATGGATACTGGCTGCTTGAAGTGTCGACCCTTCAAGTGGCGAAGCTAACGCGTTAAGTATCCCGCCTGGGAAGTACGGCCGCAAGGCTAAAACTCAAAGGAATAGACGGGGATTCACACAAGCGGTGGACCATGTGGCTTAATTCGACAACAAACGAGGAACCTTACCAGGGCTAGAAATCCCATTAAAATCCCGTAGAAATACGGGGCTACCCACAAGGATAATGGGACAGGTACTGCATGGTTGTCGTCAGCAGGTGCCGTGAGGCGCTCCTTTAAATAGGGAAACCTGCGCAACCCTTACGCCGTGTTTTAAATGTCACGGCGAACTGCCCGGGATAACTGGGAGGAAGGTGAGGATGACGCCAAATCAGCATGGTCCTTTGATGCCCTGGGCTGCACACGTGGTACAATGGAGCCGACAATGGGTTGCCAAGCCGCAAGGCGGAGCTAATCCCAGCAAACGGCCCCTCAGTTCGGATTGAGGGCTGCAATTCGCCCTCATGAAGCCGGAATCGCTAGTAATCGGGAATCAGCTATGTCCCGATGAATATGTTCCTGAATCTTGTACTCACAATAAAAGCGCTCGGCAGCTTAATATTCTAGGTGGTCAAAATCCACACCTCTCTTTCGTCAAGAGAGCGTAGCTGAAAGGTAGTTCGTCATCGCGAGATGATGAGCGAAGGATCTGGAGGCAAAAGACAGCCCGCACAACAAAAGGGCGGATCGACCCATCGATAAGGCGGTGAGGGTAGGGAAGATCCAAAGAACGCCCCTGTGGGATGCCTGGAATCGAATATTAGGTGACCCGAGGAGATCTGACGTTGTTATCCGTCACCAGACGAGATATAATGGACTTACGCAGCGTCAGAAGTCAGCTAAGTCATATTACCCTGAAGAAAGGGGAAGGACTTACTCTAACAAGCATGCTTAACCCTGATTACGTAGTCGGTTTAGTAGATGGAGAAGGAAGTTTTACGGTTTATGTCAGGAGTCCTGATGTAAACAAAAATGTAAAACGACGAGTAAAGGTAGAACCGAGGTTCTATCTGAAGCTCATAGAAAGAGACAAAAGTCTTTTATATGAACTTAAGAAATTCTTCGGGTGCGGAAATGTATATTTCCAAAACGATGCTCGTCCGAATCACCAGAATTGCTACCGATACGAGGTTGCAAATCGAAGTGATTTGAAAGAAAAAATCATTCCTTTCTTTGAGAAGAACCGATTACGATTGTCGTCAAAGCGGAAAGATTTCCAATTGTTTTGCCGGTTGATGACGATGATAGAGAAAAGACTTTATAATTCTAAACACGGACTACGAAAACTTTATCAGGTTAAACAGCAAATGCATTAGAGCTCGTCGCGTGCGGGAAATCCGCAGGCGCGATGGGAACATCAACTCTAAGCCCGTAGAGGATAATCGCCCGTCACGTCAAGCGAGCTGGGAATACCCGAAAAGGCCCTTAAAGGGCAGCTAAGGTAGGCTCAGTAAGAGGGACGAAGTCGTAACAAGGCACGCGTAGCGGAAGCTGTGCGTGGATCACCTCATTTTAAAAAGATCGATAGGATTTGATAGTTGAGAATTCTATTATCAACTTCTAGAGGTATTGGTCTTGGAACCTTAAATTAAGACTACTCAGTCGGAGCGACTCTGAAAAACTAAACGAGTTTAGCCTTTTCGCTTCGTGAAAAGGTAAAACCAACCCCGCCTTTTTCGGCGGGTTTTGGTTTGTTCGGTAGGGTTAATGAAAAATAAGAATCAAAAACCGGTCGATCAAAGAGAGCGGAGGATTGACGAAAAAGCCATAAGTCAGCGGGGAAACAACCAGAAAGAGAGCCAGGACCAAGGCCAGATAGCCAAGGTAGAAAAAAGAGGAATGTTTGTCAAAAAACCGGCCGACCAGGACGGCAAAGAGGAGAACGGCAAAAGCCAAAGCCGGCAGATAATGATAGAGGAAGGCGACCCGGCCGACAAGGATAAAGGGCAACAGATTGGCCAGATAGCCCAAGAACAAGAAAGAAACGGCGTATTTCCTTTCTTTTAGTAAGAACCGAACTCCTAAGAAAAGGCCGATTAAACCGGAAAACCAAACCACCGGATTGCCCCAGAGATAAATATTGGCCGATCTACTTTCGGTGACTTGCCCTGAGCTTGTCGAATGGGCCCAATACCAGACCGGCTTTTTCATAAGGGGCCATTGGTACCAGCGGCTGGAGTCAGGATGTTCTTTCTTAAGACCCGAGCTATAGGAAAACATGGCCTGGTTTAATTCCACAAACTTGTTCCAGAAAGGCAAAGGCTTTATTTCTGAACTGATGTTGTTACCGACCAAAGTTCTCTGAAAATCAAGGTTCATAAAAGCGTCGCCCGGGCCAGAATGAGTCAGTAAATTAAAATGGATAATAAAAGGGATTAAATAGATTGCCAGAGGAATAATAATAAAGACGGAAAGCTTTAAAAAAGTTTTCTTAATCTCTTGGCTTTTAAAATTCCTCAGAAGATCAAAAAAGATAAAAGCGACGATAATTCCCCAAAAAGACAGGCCCGTCCACTTGATAGAAAAAGACAGTCCCGAGGCCAAGGCCGCGAGAATGTAAAGGACTATTTGTTTTGAAAAAGTGTTTTGTTTTCTGGCCAAGAGAAAAAGCCAGACAGACAAAAAACCAAAGAAGAAGAGAAAGCTATCGACGAGAATAAATTTTGATTCGACCAAAAAGGCGTTATCAAAAAGAATCAGAAAAGAACCCAAAAAGGCGGCCCTTTTAGAGCCGCCCAGGGCCCGGATAATCGGATAAATGAGCAGAACAAAAAGGCTGCCGAAGAGAGCGGGCAAAAAGCGCAAACCCAGAAGGGTCCGAGCATTGGCCACCTCGCCGATCTTCTCAAAACTAAGCCCCGGCTGGAAATCAAAGAGCTTGGCTACTCCGGCAATCATCAATTTACCCAGGGGCGGATGGATGTCAAAATAGTACTGCTGAGTGAAGTAGGCAGAAACAAATTTGCCAAAGTGGACTTCGTCAAAAACCACTTCAGCGGGATAAGAAAGGAAGGCAAAGCGGACGACCAAAGAAAGAAATATCAGGATCAAGAAAAGATGGTGTTGACGCAGAAAATTCTTCATAGATTATTTCTCATTGACAAGCTATTTTTAAGATCTGTCTGTTTCCCGAAGCGAAGACGACTTGGGTTTTCTCTAGAAGCTTCTTTTCGTCAACTCGGGGATAATCCCGCCTTAAATCATCGTCCAAAAGAATATAAGCGATCTTCTCGTCGCAGGCTTTTTTAAGGTCTCCTGCCACAACGCTTTCGGCCACCATTCGGTTTCGGGAATAGTCGAGACCTTCGGTCCAGAGCCATCCTTCGAACCCTAGATAAACCGGCCGGCCAGCTAAGAAAACGGACAAGGGGTCAACGTCTCGCGAGGTCAGAAACAAGTCGTTGGGCTTAGTATTGTCCCTGATCCACGAGGCCGAGGCAACCTTATCTTTATTTGAATCGGAATAACCGTAGTAATGACTGTTTGAATTTCTCGGCCTTCCCAGGCGGGCGGCAAAATCCAGGCTGCCGGCCAGAATAGCCAAGAAGACAAAAGAAATCAGGGCCAATTTGCCCCAGACTCTCTGTTGCCACAAAAAACTGAGCAGGGAACCGACGCCAAAAATAATCGCCAGCAGCCACCAGTAAAAAAGAATCTTGTTATTATCAAAGGGCCAGGGCTGGAAAAGGAAAAGATTGGGCAAGATGAAAAGAACCAGGGAGGCAAAAAGAAATTCCGCTGACAGCCTCTCTTTGATTCTAGCGCGGAAACGAGGAATGAGGAAAAGAACAAAACCCAGGACGAGAACCAGAAGCCAGCCCCAAAAGACCAGGCCAAAGTTCTTTGACCAAAAAACAAAAGGATTGGAATCTGTCGTCATCCAGCCAAACCAGGGCCGGATGAAGCCGGAAGAAAGGACTTGGCTGCCGGCCTTAAGGTAAATGATTTGGGGTAAGGCCAAAAGCGCGGTTAATAAGCCAAATTTAAACCAAGCTTTCCAGTTCGATAGAAAAAACCAGAAAAGCGAAGCCATTAAGAAAAAGAAAGCGAGAAAAGAATGGGCATGAGAAAGAGGCAAGAGGCCGGCCACCAGGCCGAAGCGCCAGAACTGTCTATCTTGATCGTAGAGTAAAAGGCCGAGGAGGAGAAAAGAAAAAATGGCCAAGCCCAGGGGAAAGCTTCGTTGGTGCGAGAGAAAAGAGATGACGGGCACGATCCAAACAATATTATCATTGGTGTCTTTTTCTGCGGGTTTTCCGCCGGTGCGATTATCCAAATGAGTGTATTCGTGCGGCGGATCGGCCAGAATAGTACTTAAACCAATAAAGCCGTTCCTCTGATAGCCTTTTTGCAAGTCCTCGAAAAAAACTTTGAAGCCGAGCCCGCTGCCTAAGATAACAAGAATGAGAGCCAAAATGGCCAGGTTTTTTGATCTTAAGACCCGGTCGGCCAAGGCGAAAACCAGAAGGAGAGACAGGCTGCCAAAGATAAAGAGGGGGATCTGAAAGGCCAAAACTATATCGAGTCCAAAAGAACGGAAAATCGCCGAAATAAAATTTATCAAAAAAGGATAAACCAAATGAACTCCGGCCGCCACCGGATGATCAATGACAAAAGGCTGGGCCGTGGCCATCCTTTCAATCATATTGAGGTGAAGGGCAATATCGCCCCAGCCAACTAGAGCTCCGCGCAGAGTGCCGCCTCCGGCCCGGAACAAAACCGTGGAGAGCAACAGCCAGTAAAGAACCATGAGGGCCAAAAGAAAAACAACCCAGATGTTCTGCCGCGAAAAGTGTCGATAAAAACCAGATAAATTAATCTTCGGGAGAGATGGTTTTTTTAGAAATCGGAAAGCGGCAATTGGAAGAGAGAGGGAAATAAAGACGAGAACGGCCAAAGATAATGATTGCCACCAAAGGGCCAGAACCAAAACCAAAAAACCGCTGAAAAGACCGCCCAAAAGAACACTCGCTAAAACCCGCTCAAAATGAGAGAAACGTTTTTGAGGATCAAAAAAATCAAAAACAAGAAAACCGAAAGCGAGTTGAGCAAAAAGAAAAAGAAAGCTGAAAAGCATGTTGTTTTCTTATTTTACCTTTTCGCGCCGCGAAAAGGCTAAGCTCAGCTTACCTCGCCCTAGCGAGGCTAAGCTCAGCTTACCTCGCCCTAACGAGGCTAAGCTTAGCTTATCACGCTCTAGCTTGAAACCAAAAGATTTTTCTGCTATTCTTAAAGATGCTAAAAACATTAAAACTAAAAGTATGAAAATACCCGCCAAATTAACCAATTTCTTAAGCCAGAATAAGGTCAAGTTCGAAGAAGTCAATCACCGCACCGTTTATACCGCCCTCGATAAGGCGGCCACCCTCAAGATCAAACCCAGCCTGATTGCGAAAACATTGGTCTTAAAAACCGGCCGAGATCTGATCGTGGTCATCCTGGCCGCCAATAAAAACTTAGACAAGCAGAAATTCAGAAAGGCGGCCAAGGTCAAAAACTTTGAATTTGTTTCCGAAAGACTTATGAAGTCTAGGTTCAAAGGGTTTAAAATCGGCGCCATTCCGCCCTTCGGAGGGTTATTTAAGATACCAGCCTTCATTGATAGCGGATTGGCCAAAGAAAAATTCATCTTGGTCAGCGCCGGGACCTACGAGAATTCCTTAAAGATCTCTCCGAAAATGCTGGAGAAGCTGGGGGCCGTCAAGGCCGATTTCTCCCAACCCAAAAAGACGGCGAAAGCAAAAATAAAAAAGAATAATAAAATTAAAGGGAAATAAAAAATCATGTGCAAGACCTGCGCAACCCACAAGAATAAGAAAAAGAAATAAGCAAAGCCTAGTTTTCCGCAGAAAATAGTTCTCGGGCGAGCAATCGCCCCTGGGGCGCGTAGTTCAGTGGCAGAACGCTAAACTGATAATTTAGAGGTCGGAGGTTCGATCCCTCCCGCGCCCACTAGAGATTAGCCAGTTCGTTTCCAGAAAATTAAAGAGCGGCAAAAATTTTTCTGCCGCTCATTAGTTGGTCTCTTCCCCAATCAGGGAGGGCCAACGATGAAGAGGTAGAGGCCTTCGCGGACCTCAACCGCTTTATCAACGCCCTTAATGCAGAGGACGTTGACGCCGCCCCGAAGCGGCTCCAAAACCACGAGTGGCTCACAATTGAGGCCTGCTGGGTGGCCATTGCCCACCCAGAAGCCAATCACGAGCCCCAAGGCGGCTAAGAAAGCCGCCGTGAACCAAAACCATCTTCCGCGTTTTGCGAACATTTTGTCCTCCAACAAAATAGGTGTAGCTACAATAATAACACAATATAATAACTAGGTCAAGGGCCCGTAGTTCAGCTGGCTAGAACGCCTCATTTGCAATGAGGAAATCACCGGTTCGAATCCGGTCGGGTCCACCAAAACCAGGGGTGGCAGAGCGGTCAATTGCACCAGACTGTAAATCTGGCGGGGCAACCCTACGTAGGTTCGAATCCTACCCCCTGGACAAGAGCATTGGTCAATATTCGCTATTTATACTAATTTATGGACTTTATCGGTAAAACAATTCGGGTTCTTTCTGACTTCTGCGAGTACGTAGACGCTGAGAGAAAAAATGTTCCCAGCAATAAAGATTTGGAACACATCTTTACAAGCATAGATAATCTTTCCTGTTTTTTAATTAATATTTTTGCTTCCTGTTTTCCGTCTAATGCTGAGTACTTCGAACTATCGTATTCGATAAGTAAAGAAAAGTTGATTAAAACCAAACTGAAAGGATTTTTCATATTGCGGCTCTGTAAAAGAATTTTTCTTTCAGAGGTATGGAACTCATTCGAGAATTTTTTTCAGACAAGACTTGGTCGAGATGATAAAATTGGAAGAGTATTGCTAAAAAACTATTATGGTGGAGAGAAAAATATCCCCAGATCAATTGATTTTTTAAGAAGAATAAGAAATTCAGCCCACAATAATTACAAGTATGGCAGCAAAGAAGATCCAGTAGAATTAAAAGTCGGCTCTAAGATTTATAAATTAGAACCCGGAAAGACTATCAACTTTGCACAATTTTCAGATCTTATTTCTATTGTCAAAGAATGTTGTAAGACCCTTTAGGTTTAGATAGTAGCCAATAATTGTTTTGTTTGCCTCATTGTGAATTCGGGGTAGGGGATTAATTCGACCCAGTCTGCAGTTCGAAAATCGTCCCATCCGGCGGACTGTTTTCCACGACCCCCAAGCTAGACACCTTCGGTTTCTAGCATTTTTTCCTTCGCTATACCGCTCACGAAAAAGCCTGTTTTTCCTTCACGGGGAAAATTCCAAAAGATCGCTTTTTAAGCGGTTTTTTTGTTTTCCCTCCGTCCTTGCCTTTTCCTCAAAACAGAACTATTGTGGAAACAGATAAGTCATGTAAAATGAACATATTTTTACGGCAAAATTGGTATAGGGTTCTAGCGATAATATTACTTTTATGGGCACTGTCAGATAATCCATATGGCTATTATCAGTTGTTAAGATGGGCCGTTATGGTAATCGGAGCTTATTCAGCGTATTCAGCTTACAACGCGGGTAAAAACTCTTGGGCATGGGTTTTCGGCGCAATCACCGTTTTATTTAATCCAATTATCCCTTTTTATCTTCAAAAAGACACTTGGCAACTAATCGATGTCTTGGCCGCGATAGTGTTTTCGATATTTCTTTTTCGTGAATATGAAAGGAAAAATTAAGAAAATTTATCCAGTTTTAGTATTCGTTGGACTTTTAATTCCGCTTTTTTCTTTCGCCCAAACCTTTGAGAAAGATCTCTTTTTTGGTCTCTCGAACGATCCGGGCGTTGCCAAGCTTCAGGAATTCCTGACCATTGAAGGTATCTATTCAGGCCCGATTACCGGTAACTTCTTTTCCCTAACCTTGGAGGGCGTCAAAAAACTTCAATTCCGGGAAGGCATCTCTCCTGCCGCAGGTTATTTTGGGTCTATAACCCGTGCCCGAGCTAATGAAATTTTATCTTCCCAAATCCAGGCTTCTAACCAGCAGATCGCCCAAGAAACAGGACGAGTTCTTTCTCCCTCTCCCGCGCCTCAACTGGACGTCATATCTTCTCTCCAGAACCAAGTTTTGATTCTACAACAGCAGATCGCTTTTCTTCTGGAACAATTCAAGTCTCAACAAACCAGCGCGAATTCTTCTAATTCAAGTTCCTCTTTAGCGCCAAACCCGACTCCGGGCCCAACATATATTCCAGCGATAACCCCAACGTCAGCGCCTGTCCCAACCATAATCCCTCCAGAAATTTCTGCAACCACTGCTATCGTTGATTATGTAATA
>MHTO01000014.1:16800-24660 GCA_001823105.1 Candidatus Wildermuthbacteria bacterium GWA2_46_15
TATATCGGGCGTCCCGCCCGCTATAGAGTTGGGAAATAGAGAAAGAGTCAGATTGATTGGCATTGACACTCCAGAACGGGGGACGACTGGATATATTGAAGCACGAAACAAGCTTAGTGGTCTTACTCTTAATAAATCAGTCATATTGGTGAAGGACGTCTCAGAAAGAGACAGGTATGGCCGCCTTCTGCGATATCTGTATGTTGGTAATCTCTTTGTCAATCTGGAAATGGTGAAACAAGGGTATGCCTCTGCCTATACCTATCCGCCAGATGTAAAATACTCTGCGTCATTCCTCGCGGCCGAGCGGGAAGCTCGGAGCAAGAAAGTAGGATTATGGGTGCCAGCTCAACCCCAGCCTTCTCAATCCTCGCCGGTTTCTCCTGTTAGTTTTACTGTCCCGGGCTGCGCTCAAACCGACTGCGACTGCGCTGACTTTTCTACGCACGCTTATGCCCAGTGGTTTTATGAGAACTATGACCCCTCCAATAAACATCGGTTGGATGGCGATAAAGATGGTTCAGCCTGCGAATCTTTACCATAAGATCTATGAAAGAAAAGATTAAGAAAATTACTTCAAGGGTTTGGATTCACTAGTTTTTATTAGAGCTTGACAAACCTAGAAAGTTAATGGATAATAAAGAACAATATTTTAGGCGGGTTATTAATACCTGCTACTATGAAAAACCTTAAGAAGCTTAGTTCATTTCTTTCGATCTATTTAACTCTTTCTGTCGTTTTGGGTAACTTTAGTTTGCCCGCTTTGGCCGTTGAAAAGAATGATGTTAACTTTGAGCGGGTCAGGACCGAAACTCCACTTGATAGTGGCGGAACAGCTTTTAATAAAATAAACTCCTCGCTCAAAGAGGTCAAAAGTTTATCTTCGGATTCGTCAATAACCAAAAAAGAAAGGATTGGGTTAGAGAAATCTCAACAAGCAGAAGGGAAGAAAAAAGATTATGTAGAAGGTGAGATTTTAGTAAAGTATAAAAATAATAGAATAAATCTGGGAACTATTTCGGGCAGAGCTACTGCCTTAAATTTTATTCGTTCTAAATCGTTGGAGAAAAAAGAAGATTTGAGAAAGATAAATACCTCGGTTTTAAGAATTAAGGATGCCAAAACAGTAGAGCAGAAGATAACTGAATTAAAAAATGATCCTAATATTGAATATGTTGAGCCAAATTATAAGCGTTATCCCGCAAATATTAATACGAACGATACGAATAAGGCCCTTCTGTGGGGGTTGGATAATACGGGCCAGACAGTAGGCGGAACATATTCTGTTCATACTGGATCAACTGACAAGGATATTGACGCGCCAGAGGCCTGGGAGATAAGTGAGGCGACGACTTCTGCCCCGGTTATAGTGGCGGTTATAGATAGCGGCGTGGCTTATAACCATCCTGATTTGGCTGCGAATATGTGGGATGGGACAAATTGTAAAGATGAAAATGGCGTCACTATAGCAGGAGGCTGCAACCGTGGTTATGACTATGAAGACGGCGATAATATACCCCTACCCACTACCTCGTCTCACGGCACGCATATTGCAGGCACAATTGCAGCTGCAAAAGGTAATGGGCGAGGTATTATAGGCGTTGCGCCACAAGTAAAGATAATGGCAATAAAATTTGGTCTCGATGTCGCTAGTGGAATAAAAGCAATAGATTTTGCTATTCAAAATGGCGCTAAAATAATAAATGCTAGTTTTGAAGCAGCTTCTTTCTCGCAATCGGAATTTGACGCGATCAATCGCTTCAAAGCTGCAGGAGGGATTTTTGTTGCGGCCGCTGGAAATGGCGGCACTGATAATATTAGTGTTGACAATGAATTAAGTCATCGTTACCCTTCAGATTACAATCTGGATAATATCATTTCTGTTGCCGCTACGGATCAAAATGATAGTTTAGCCACTTTTTCTAATTATGGTGTGACTTCTGTTGATGTTGGTGCTCCGGGGACGAATATTTATAGTACTGTTCCCCAGGAGACAACCGTCTTATTTGAAAACTTTGAGGGGGTAACGCCGCCCGCCGTGCCAGCTTATCTTTCGCCCACTGGAGATTGGGGAACATATCCGTTAGATAGCGGTACTGTTTGGGGCAAAGTATTATATGGTGATGCAAAGAATATACCCTATGCACAGACGGCTAATTCTACCATTACCTCACCAGCATATAATTTAAGTGCGAGTGGGGCGAACATAGATTTTCGGACTAAATGCGACACAGAATATAACACAACCAGCTGGACTGATTATATGGCATTGGAATTTAGTAATGATAATGGAAGTACTTTTGCTGAGATATTAAAGTGGGACGAACCTTCGATAGATTCGAATACAAACCCTTCTGGTAGCGCAGCATATTATTTTGAAAACTTGAGTATTCCAAGTCAGTATTCAACTAGCAATTTTAAGTTTAGATTCAGGTGGGTAGCGAACGGAAATGCAAATACAGGTGGAGGAGATGGTTGCTTGGTTGACGATATAAAAATTACTAAATTCAGTGACGGTTCAGATGAACAATATGGTTATATGAATGGTACTTCAATGGCCGCTCCGTACGTAGCAGGTTTAGCCGGTTTGATTTGGGGTTATAAGCCTGGATTAACTTATTCTCAAGTTAAAGATACCATTCTAAACACAGGTGATGATAAAGCTTCTCTTTCTGGAAAAACAGTAACAGGTAAAAGAATTAATGCTTATAATGCTCTTGCAGAACTAAATCCTAATATAATAACAGAAGATACAACTTGGACATTGGCTAATAGTCCCTATTCTATCAATGAAGATTTACAAATTGCGCAGGATGCGACATTAACAATAGAAGCGGGAGTGATTGTAAAAGTAGATTCAGGGAAAAAGATAAAGGTAGTGGGTAATTTAAATACAAATGGTTCTGTAAGCTCGCCCGTTAAATTTACTTCAAACGGAGCTAGTAAATGGTGGGGAGTTGAATTTATAGATAGCCCCAATAGTGGCATAAATAACACTATTATTGAAAACGCAACCAGGGCAATAGATTTGAAAGGAATTTCATTGGTTAACTTCACGGGGAACATATTTAGAGATAATGAGTGGGTGGTAACTGATATAAATGGTTATCAGAATATGCAATTTTTAAATAATACGTTTTCAGATAACGGTGATGTTTTTTATGGTATAAGGACATTAGGAGATGAAAATAAATTTAAAAATAATATTTTTATAGACAACAATAATGTTTTTAGCCACGGTTATTATTTCGGGCATACGGCAATAACAAACAATAACTTTTTAAATAATAATTTTATCATAAAGGCTCCCGAGAATGGATACGGATATGGAACTGTTGATATTTCAAATAATTGGTGGGGGACGACAGATACGAGCATAATCGACAGTTATATAGAAGATGGCAATGACGATGTTTCGTTGCAAATCCTTAATTATAATCCAATTAAAAATTCTGAAATAAGTAACATCGGTTCGCCTAGTTCAGCTAAAGCAATCACGGCTTTCAGTTTCGCAGAAGAAACGGGCCTAATAAATGAAACAGATTATACTATCGTAGTAACCGTACCTTTCGGAACTAATGTTACTGCCCTTGTTCCAACAATTACAATTACTGGGGCATCAGTAAGTCCTGCTTCCGGTGAAGCCCAGGATTTCACTAGTCCAGTAACATATACAGTTACTGCCATGGATTCTTCAACTCAAGTTTATGTGGTGACGGTAGGTATAGCTGCCAATCCGGATATTGCTGCCGTAGCTACCGACAAAGCAGCGTTGGTAGATACTTCTATTCAGGGGGCAAATGCCGATTTGTCGCACGTCATAGTGGCGCTTGCAAACCCATTACCACCACTTGGAGCTAGTGGGTCAACAACCACTTGGTTATCAAGTAATCCAACCGTTGTTTCAAGTAATGGACAAACAATCAACAGGCCAGCTTTTGCAAGCGGAGACGTAGTCGTAACTCTAACAGCCACCTTAACCAAGGGTGTTGCATCTGATACAAAAGTATTTACATTGACAGTATTGAAATTACCAGCAAGTACAGTAGCAACAATAACCTCTGCAACTTATACAGTAAGCTTAGGCGGAACAACTACTGAAACCATTACCAATGTATCGTTTGGAACGACTAAAGCTACTTTCTTAGCCGCTCTAGTCAAAGGCGAGATTCATCAAACGTGGATTGATGCGGGCATAGCCGATACGGTAGTAACCGGCAACACATTAGCAGTTACTGCCCAAGATGGAACAACGGTAGTCACTTATATGGTGACTGTAAATGCGGATATTCCCCAAGCGCCGTATCAAGTTATCAATTTAGGGCCGGGTTGGAATATCGTTTCGACCCCAAGGGTTTTGTCGAGTCATGAATTCTCTGTTGCCGAGACTTCAAACAATCTTGGTATTTATTTATTAAACCCAAATTCCATTTCTGGCTGGCAGACAATGCAGGAAGCCGGTCAGAGCGAATTCCAACCCCTCTTTGCTTATTTTATTAATAATAAAACCAATCAAGTCCAAACCCTGAAACTGAAATATGATTTTAATCTATCGCCGGGACAAAGATTATTCCAAAGGATTCTCAATGGCGGGTGGAACGCCATTGGCGTAGCTTCTCCTGATTACGCTTTGCAGAAAGGCGCTGCAAATATTGATACTAATAATATTAGTAAAATTTTAAGTTCTGCTGTTAATTCAGTCTCGCAAGTAATTGATTTTACTGCTGATCAATCAAGCCTGGATTCTGTGAAAATTGGAGATACCTGGAGCGTAAAAGTAGCTTCGGAAGCTAATAATTTAAACGATTTTAGAGAGCTGAAGGGTTACGGCGTTTTTGTTACAGAAACAACCGATGATTATCACGGTTCACAAAATATAAACGATGGTTTTAGATTTTCAATCAGTGGCACTAATCCTAATACGATAAACGCGGGTTCCGAGAATCAAACATTATTTAATTTTCAAGTCGATTCTCTATATGATGTCAACATCAACTCATTAACATTCTCGCATAGCGGAACGGGAGATAAGAACAATATTAGTAACCTCAGATTATACGATGCTGACAGCAATGCTTTATTAGGATCGGCGACTTCCATTAACGAGAACAATAAAATCATCTTCTCAAGCTTGACAGCAAGCTTTTTCTCGGGAACCAAAAGAATAAAATTAGTGGCTGATGTTAATTCTACGGCCGTTGGAGGAAGAACCCATGAATTCACATTAGAAAATGCAACCTTGAATCACAATATCATTATAACTGGCTTACCGATTAGTAATACATTAACTGTTAATGCCATTACTGCGGCCGGAACCTTGAGCGTG
The DNA here is from genome assembly GCA_001823105.1 of Candidatus Wildermuthbacteria bacterium GWA2_46_15. Lineage (GTDB taxonomy): Bacteria > Patescibacteriota > Minisyncoccia > Minisyncoccales > GWA2-46-15 > GWA2-46-15. Next base: position 22,127 of record MHTO01000014.1, read on the forward strand.
TCTTTGGATTCGGCTCAAAATCCGGCCACGCAGAGCTATGTCGTCGGAACCAACAACCGGTTAATGACCGCGTTGAAGTTCTCGACCGGTTCCAGTGAAGGCGTCAAGCTAACCGAGATTAAACTCACCTTAGCCGGCACCAACGCCACGGCGACCGACATCGCCAATATCACCCTTTGGGATGGATCAACCCAAGTGGGCGGATACGGCTCGGTCATCGGCTCAACCGTCAAATTCGGCACCAACACCATCGGCTGGGATTCAACCGGCTTATTCGACGTGCCGGCTTCCACCAACAAGACTATTCTGGTTAAGGCCGACATTCCCAATGGCGCCAACACTACTCATACCATCAGTTTGAGCGTCGCCAACGCGGCCGACGTTAAAGCCGATGGTTTAGTTTCCCAATATGACTTGCTGTCTAGTTCTGTAACCGGCACGGCCACGGGAAATGCCCATACCATTGTAGCTAAAGGGACCTTGGTTATTTCTCTGGCGTCAACCACACCAGCAGCTCAAACCTATATTAAAGGCGCGATCGCTAAAGGGTTCACGAAAATCAACTTTACGGCTGGCACGGGCGAAGATATTTTGATTTCAGCTATAACTGTCAAGGCTTATCGCGGCTTAGGTACGGGCACGGCGACTTCTTCCGGCGACGTGACCAATGTCAAAGCCTTGAAGGATGACGGCGCCCAGTTTGGTTCAACTTTGGCTTCCCCGGGAAGCGCGGCTTCTTTCTCTGGCAGTTTGCTTATCCCGGCCGGAAACACCGCCACCTTAACGGTGGTGGCTGATATCCCGACGACAACGGCCTTAGGTTCTGCGGGTGTTCACTTCGACGTTTTGGCAGCGACCGTGGCCACCGACGTCACTTCAACCGGCGTTTACTCCACCGCCGACGTAACGGAAACGGGTGGAGCCACCGGCAATCTGATGGTTGTCGGCACGGGCAGTTTGACCGTTTCCATCGCTTCCAGCCCGGCTGACCAAACGGCCATTCTCAACGCGAGCGGCGTGACTTACGCCGGCTTCGTTTTGACGGCCGGTTCAGCTGAAGATGTCAGAGTCAGTTCAGTTAAGTTGACCCGAACGTCTTCGGGCACGGGCGCAGATGCGGATCTGTCCAATCTTGCTCTTTATAACGATGCGGGCACCCGGCTGACCGCTTACAAGTCTCTGGCTTCAGCCATCGTTACTTTCTCGGCTTCGGACTTCTTGAATTCCTTGGGTATTGATATCGCCAAGGGTCAACAAACGCTCATTTACGTGAAAGCAGACGTGCCTTCAGGTGCAACCAGTGGGCACATTAATGCTCTTGGTATCGACGTGGCCGGCAGCGTAGTTGTGACTGGATTGACTTCCAACACCAATCCGACCGCGACTCTTAGCCCAACGACCGGCGTTAACTACGCTGTTACTGGCACAGGAGAATACGAAGTGACTCTGTCTTCGGGCGGCTCTCTGACTTTGGCTATTAATCCGGACACTCCGATTACGGCCAGCCAGGCCGTGGGCGTGCAAGACGTCAACGGCAAGGCCGGAGTTTCCTTCACCAAGCTGCTCTTCACCGCGGTCAACGAAGCGGTTAACCTGAAATCGTTCTTAGTTATTAGAGGCGTAGGAGCGGCTGGGTCTGATAGTGACTTCACGGCCATCAAGCTTTACGACGGCACCACCTTGGTCGCTTCGGGTTATCTGTCGGGCGGCACGGTTGAATTCAACCTGACCGCGGACAAATACGTCTCGGTGCCCAAGAACGGCACCAAGGTCCTGACTTTGGTCGGTGACCTAGCCGGCGTTGGTACGGCGGGCGGTGCTTCGACCGGCGACGATCCGAAACTGGGCATTCAGGCAGGCGTTACTACTGGTAACTGGACAGGTTCTTCGCCTAGCTATAGCGGTAAGTACAACGTGGCGGCCGAAGGAGCTGATTCCAAGGCAGCGATTACTGCGACTGGCGGTTCAGCCCTTTACGGCAATGTTCAGATTGTTAGGCAATCAGTCCCGACGTTAGCGGCCGGTACCCTGCCCTCAACCCTGTTGAGCTCGGGCACCAAGACGCTCTACAAGTGGACTGTTTCGGCTGATCCAGTTGCGGCCGTTGGTTGGGGCGCGATGGTCTTCAGGTTCACCGGTTCAATCCACGTCGATTCAACCACGGTAAGAACCATTGGCACCGACGACACAACCACGGTCAGAGTGGACGGCGTCTATATGATTGTTTCTGGCAACGGCAACGCTGACACCAAGCTGATTGACGAGGCGACGATGAAGGTTTACAACTCCGCCACCAACACCCAAGTGGCTGGAGCCTGGTACTTCCGGACCGACACCAACGCCAACGCCGGAACCAATGCCGTCTTTGTGCCGACTGCCGAGGAAGTTGTCGCGGCCGGCACCACCAACACCTATGAATTAAGGGGTGATCTGGAGTACGGCGGCTTTACCGGCGACGCGGTTTTGGTCAATGTGCCGGATCTGGCTACGGCTGTGGTGACCGGCACCTTAGCGGGTGTCTTCGGCACCAACGC
>MHTO01000015.1:0-6466 GCA_001823105.1 Candidatus Wildermuthbacteria bacterium GWA2_46_15
GGTATAGCCGTAGCCGTTGGCACCGGCGTGGCGGTGGGCGCGAACACGTTGACCGTCGCGTTACCGCTGGCGGTCAAGCCTTGCCGCTGAACTTGCACTGCCGGCCGATGCGTGCCGGTTTGGTAGGTACAAACCTGGGCCGGCGACTCGGTCCAGACGCCCCAGTCGCTACCAGTGCAAGCGAACCGGTAGAGAATCGGTCCGCTGGCCGAGCCGTAAACGTTGGTCGTCAAGTTGCTCGTCAACGGCGCCGTGCCATTGTCGGGCACGGGCCGCAACTCGACGTGCAGATCCACGACCGGCGTGGCCGTGGGCGTGCTGGTCGGCGTACTCGTTGGCGTCGAGGTCGGCGGCAGCGGCGTACTCGTCGGCACGGGCGTCGGGCTCGGCTGGCCCGGCACCGTTGTGCTAGTTGGCGCCGGCGTATTCGTCGGCGCGGCCGGCAGCGTGGCTGTCGGCATTGGCGTGGCCGTCGCAGCAACCGACCATGCCGGGTTGCCGCAGGCAAAGAAGATATAGATTCCTTTGCCAAGGTCCCACGCCCCTTCGTTGACAACATCCCTCGTTTCTAAGTAGCCAACCCCAGAACGGAGGAACCCGATCTGGAACTTCCCGGTCAGAACCGTTCTTGACGGTTCCTCGACCGGGACTTTCAAGCCCGGGTAGGCCGCTTCCATTTCAGCGGCGATCTGCCTAACCTGATCCCAGGCCACTGGCGGGCACACGCCGAGTGCTAGAGCCGCCAACCCTGATGGCCGGCGGCCAGCTATTGCCACAACCCAAGCATTCCGCCGGCATAACGGTTCGACGGTTGCCGCCGCAACGGCAGATGTTGTTGGCGGCGTTAACGGCGCCACGCCCGGTACGACGAATGTCGCAGTCGGCGTAGCGACTATGGCGCCCGGCACCGCGAACATCGCAGTCGTTGTCGGCGTGGGTGTCGGGGTTTCCGACATCGCGACAACGAGTGACAGTCCGGTGGTCGGCGTGGATGACGCCGGCCCCAGGCTGACACGCACCAGTCCCGAGTTCGCCAGCAACGCCACACCCAGGGCGCAACACGCTAGCAAAAACAACAGCGCCCCGATCCCAATCAAGACTGTCACTCTGTTCATTTATTCCTTCCTTTCTTTCAAAGAGCTCTTACCTCGCCCTAGCAAGGCTAAGATTCTTATCTACGGAACGTTTCCGCAGATTCAGATTCTTACTTTAATCACATTTTTCTCAATCTGTCAATACCGCTTCGACCGCTAATCGGCGAAGGTCCTGGCCCGGCGGCCAGCAGGTAATCAAATAAATAAATTGTTGAGAGCCGTTTTCATTAATCGGGATTTCTCCTCCTTTCTCTAGAAATATTTTTTGGGTTACTTGATAACGGTATTGTTTCTTTTCAAAATTAATAAAAATCTCATCGCCCGTTTCTAGGTCATTCAATTTACTGAAAACCCAATAATATTTGAGTTTAGGAAACCCGGGAGGCGAAGAATGGCCCAAAATAAACATTCTGCCCGCTCCTCCCTGCCCCGGCAGAGCGGAGCCCGGATAAACGGCCACGCCTTTCAGCAGGTCTTTGACGACTTCTTTAATATCGGGGGTCTTTGAAAAAATCAAAGGGACGCCCAGAGACAGCCGGGGAATCTCCAGACTGTCGGGCTTTTCGGTCAGAATAAATTTGATTTTTTCCGTCTGACTTTCTTTTTCTGCAATTGGAGAAAGTGTCGAGGCCGAAGGCAGGCCTTCTTTCAAAACCTGAGCCTGAGTTTCAAAGACATTGAGCTGGTTTCTGAAATAGCCGAAAGCCTGATTGAGGCTCAGGATCAGAAAAAAGAAGAGGAAAGAAAAACAGAAGAAAAGAAAAACCTTCCTGATTTCAATCAAAAGATTAATCGGCTTTTCCCTAAAGTCCATTGATGATGACGTTATGTGGAATTAAACTAATAATCAATTGTTTATCGAGAAAATTAGAAAGAATGAATAAGAGAATGAAAAAGGTCGTGCTTAAAACCAAATCCCGACTCTTGATTCCTTGAGCTAAACTGACGAAAAGATTGAAGATTAAGGCGCCGATCAAAAAGAGTAAGAAGAGACTGACTAATCTTGAGGTCAATGGATCGTATTGGGTGACGCCGAAGCCAATAATTTCCTCCGGCAGACTAAGTTTTTCTTCACTGGCTTTCTGTGTTTCTCCGGCCATGACGGCCGGTGTCGGAGAAACACCCGGCGCTGACGAAGAAACGCCGGGTGTTGACGGCGTTGACGTCGGAGATTTGAAACCCGACGTCCCTTTGTCGACGTCGGGTTTCAGAACGGGCGTTGACTTGGGGCTACCAAAAAACTGGACGACCAAGGTTGTTTCCTGACCCTGAAAGTCGCCCTTGACCACGGCAATGCCAATTTCTTTATAGCTGGGGCTCAAAAGATTCTGTTGATGCGACGGCGAATTGTTCCAGGCCTTTTCCACCTCTCCGGAATCCAGAAAACCAATGGCCAGATTTTCCCCCGCCACCTGATAGTTGTAGCCGCTCTTTTTAAACCAATACCAGGGCGAAAGGCCGTCGGGACTAACGTGAGAAAAGTAATCATTCTCAATCATGTCCCGGGCCTTGGCATAGGCGGCCTGAGTTAAAATCGGGTTTTCTTTCAGGGTGGCCAATCCCCTCGCCTGCCGGTCTTGATTGGTCAGTTCGATCAACGTTGAACTGACGACTTCGGCAAAGAAAGAAGTGCTGGGGAATAAGAAATAGAATGGAAAAACGATTAATCTCAAAACCAAGAATAATAAAAGATAATAAATCAAAAACCGCCTTTGTAAAAAAAGGGGGTGGAATTCATTTTCCGGACAAGGCCAAAAAGCGAATTTTAATTGAGGTTGTAAGTTTTTGATGGTAAAAATCTTCTCCATTCCAAAATTATACCATAAAAACACAACTTGTCAATTGTGGGAGGTCGGACCTCCCACAATCTTAACGGATGACCTCGTAAATTGATTCGATCAAATCTGTGGCCACCAGAGACTCTCCGAATTTCTTGGCGGCCAGTTCTCCGGACAAACCATTGACGTAGGCGGCCGCCTGCGCCGCGGTGAAGGCGTCAATGCCTCGGGCCAAGAAAGCGCCGGCCAAACCCGACAGGCTATCGCCCGTGCCACCCTTGGCCAAATAAGGTCCACCGGTTTTGTTAACGGCAATTTCTTTGCCGTCAGAAATAATATCCGTCCTGCCCTTTAACAAAATGGTTGTTTTGAATCTCTCGGCTTGTTCCTGAACTATTTTAATCTTCTCTTCATCGGGCAGTTTGTAAACTTCTTTCCCGGTTAAAATATAAAACTCGAAAGTATTGGGCGTGATGATGGAATTCTCTCCTTTGACCACGCTGGGATCCTTGACGAGGGCATGAATGGCATCGGCGTCAATCACGGCGGGTAAAGTATTGGTCGAAAGAAATTCCAGAATTGCCTCCTGAGTCTCTCGGCTCCGACCCATGCCGCCACCAATAACCAAGGCGGTTTTACCATGAGAAACGCTTTTGGCTGATTCGGCCATGGCCAGCAAAGTGGTCACATGCTTTTTTTCCAACCAATCGCCGGCCAAGGGATAGGCGGCGAGAATCGGTGAAAAAGAAGCAATGATATCAGCCGCCCGCTTCGGCGCAATGATCCTGACCATATCGCATCCGGCTTTAAAAGCGGCTAAACTCGCCAAGGCCGGGGAACCGGAATAAAACTCAGAACCGCCGATGACCAACAAAAGCCCAAAGTCATATTTCTTGGCATCCTGAGGCCGCGGCTTATAAATGCTTTTTAAGATACTCTTGGTGACTTCGATCATTTAGAAAAGTTTAAGTTTTTTAGCTAAGAATAGATTGGATTTAAGCCAACTGTGAAGATTACCGCATTCCAGCCACTTCCCCTCGAACTCGTAGCCATAGATCATTATACCATCCTGAATCATTTTCTCCAGTGTCTCGGCCAAGATGATTTCTCCCCGGAAAGAAAGTTTGGCTTTTCCAAGATAGCTGAAGACCTGGGGGGTCAGGATGTATTTCCCCACCACGGCCAGATTCGAAGGGGCCAGCCGGGCTTTTGGCTTCTCGACGATCCTCTCAATTTGATAAAGCCGAGGTCCCAGCTTTTTAGCTTGAACCACGCCGTAGGAAGAGATCTTTTCCCGCGGCACCCTTTTTAAAGCGACAACGGGCTGGCCATATTTCTGAAAGACACTAGACAGCTGGCGCAGACAAGGAGTTTTGGAAACGACCAAGTCGTCGCCGAAAGAAATCAGGCAAGGCTCCTGGCCGACTTTGTTTCTCGCCTGCAGAATGGCGTGGCCGTCACCCAGAGGCTTCTTCTGCATCACCGCCGAAAAAGAAAGGCTGCGGTAATTATTCTCGACCTCCCGTAGCTGTTTCAACAGATCCTTTTTGCCCCTTTCTTTCAAGACTTTTTCTACTCTATGACTGGCTTTAAAGTAATCCAGAATGATTTTCTTCTCTTTCGAGAGAACGAAAACGATTTCTTTGGCGCCGCTGTTTTTGGCTTCCTCAACAATGTAGTCAATGATGGGACGGTTGATCAGCGGCCAGAGCTCCTTGGGAAAAGTTTTAGAAAGCGGCAAAAACCGGGTCCCTAACCCGGCAATCGGCAGAACGGCTTTTTTGACAACATTTTTCATTCAGCGTACTTCAGTGTCTAAATCTGCGTAATTCCGCGTTGCTGCGGAATTATCTACAGAATACCTCTTCTCAAAATAGCGGGCGTCTCCCAAACTCTTTCTTTGGCAGCTAAAGTCTCTTCTTCGGCCCTGACTTCCTCTTTGATCTGCAGGGCGTTGCGCCTCACTTTTTCTTCAGTCCTGACGGACCCGGTGGAATCTTCCTTGGGCGATCCTCCTTTTATCTTTTTGCGCTTTTTGGACTTGGTCCCGGAACCTTTTATTCGCCGACTCCCCAAGTTTTTATCTCGACCGCCAATAGCCAATAAAACTACCCGGATGGTTTCGGAAAGTTTTTTATTAAAGCTAACGCCGAAAATAATCCTCGCTTCGGGATGAACGGCATTAAAAACGAGCTGGCTGATTTCCGAGACCTCGGCCAAGCTCAAATTAGGATCAGAAATGATGTTGAATAAAACGGCGCGGGCGTGACGAAAGTTATAGGATAAAAAGATGTTTTGGAAGATTTTCTTCTTGACCTCTTCGATTTTAGCGCCCTTGTCGAATTCGCAACTGGCCAAAAAAGCTCCTTTGCCCTTGCCGTCTAAAATCGTCTTCAGGTCGGCAAAATCAATATTGATCAATCCCGGCTGAAAAATCAAGCCGATCAACCCTTCCAGGCCTCGAGACAAAACTTTGTTGATGGCGGAAAAACCTTCATTGAAAGAAACATTTTTGTCTGAGGCTTGAAAAATCTTTTCATTAGGCAAAACTAGGGTGGCATTCAGGCTGGCTTTCATTTTTTCGAGCGAATTTCGGGCGATTTCTATCTTTTTTTCTCCCTCAAATTTAAAAGGAAGGGTAAAAATGCCAAAGGTCAGAATTCCCTCTTGCCGGGCGATCTTGGCGAAGATCGGAGCCGCGCCCGATCCTGTTCCGCCGCCCAAACAAGAAATAATAAAGCAGAGATCGCTGCCTTTGAGGAATTTGACGATTTTCTCTTTTTCGGCCAGGGCGGCGGCCCGCCCGATTTCTGGATCCATGCCCGTACCCAAACCGCGGGTAAACTTTTCTCCGAAATTGAAAATCTTGACGGCTCCAGAAGATTTTTTGCGCGAGCGCCAGTCGGTATTGGCGATCAAAAAATCGACTCTCTTTAACTCTGGAGCCAGTTCGGAAACAATCGCCGCTCCCCCGTCACCGATGCCAATAACTCTAATCCGGGTTTTCTTTAATTTGAGATCTTCCCCGGGCTTTTCTTTAACCGTCGGCGAAACAATTTTTGCAACCGCCTTCGATTTTTTAGCTCGTCTTGACATTAGTATAATTTATCTCATTTTGAGCCAATGGTCAATCCCGGCACTCACAACCGGTACTTGAGAATGGTCCAGATACCCCTCAAGCCGTCTCGGGCGCGAATCTTTTTGCCCTCGGAAAACGAACGCGGCCGATAGTGGATTGGGACCTCTTTGATTTGAAAACCGCCCCTTAAGAGCTTGACGGTTATCTCGGCCTCGATCTCAAAACCGCGGCTTTCCAGGTTAATCGATTTAATCGCCTCGGCCCGAAACAGTTTGTAACCGGTATAGGCATCGGTCAGCCGGGAACCGAAAAGAAGATTGATCAAAAACGTCAAAAACTTGACGCCCAAGACGTAAGGGAAATATCCCCTTCTTTCGGGACTCAGCTCGCGCGAGCCATAGACGGCCGCCAGCTCAGGATTTTCTTCCAAGGCCCGGATGAGTCGCGGCCAATCCGCCGGATCGTATTCCAGATCGGCGTCTTGGACAATGATCGCCTCGCCCCGGGCGACGTCA
>MHTO01000015.1:6472-10019 GCA_001823105.1 Candidatus Wildermuthbacteria bacterium GWA2_46_15
GTCTGCAAAGCCGCGCCCTTGCCCTGATTTTGGGCGTGTTTAAAAACCCGAACCTGATCAAAAAATGGCTCTAGTTTTTTAGAGGTCCCATCGCTCGAATCATCGTCAATGACAATCACCTCTTTCTGCCATTCGCCAATCGCCTGCGCCAAAACTTTTTCCAAGACCTGGACGATGGTTTTCTCTTCGTTGAAAACCGGGATGATGATGGAGAGTTTCATTGTTTAATGTTTAATCTTCCCTATTTTTAAAAATCCAGTCAAGGAAAAACCGTAGAGCAGAAGGCTGATGATCAAAACTGACTTTATCCCCCAGACGAAAGAAAAAGCCGAGAACATGCCCCCGACAACCGAGCCCAAAAGGTTGCTGCCGAGAGCGGAGGCTTTGTCCCGGGAAAGCGAAAACAAAGAGATAAAAATCAAACTTGAAAAGAAAAACGGCAAGTTAAGCCAGAAAGAAGCAACGACTGTTTTTACCGGGCCGGTCAAGGAATTAAAGACGGCCAAGGGAATAAAAAATTGCAGCCCCAAAAAAATAAAAAGAAAAACATAGGATAATTTCGGTGGGATGGGCTTAAAAAAATAAATCAGATTCGCCAAAAGAATGAATAAAAGAACGGCGGTAATCGTTAATAAAGAGGTCTGCCAGGTGTTGCCGAAAATCAGAGCGGTCCGGTTGATGTTTTGGAATTCGTAGAGGAGAAAGCCCGCGCCTAAGAAAAGCATCTGAAAGTCGATTTTCCCCTGCCCGGCGACAAATCGGCGGCACAATCCGAGAGCCGCCAAAAGAGAGGCAAAAACCAAAAGATGGATTTTGGGCAGCCGTGGACGATCGAGATAGAGATAGGGCCAGTTGTCCGAAAGATGATTAATTTCGCCGGAAAAGCTGGTTTCCCGGGAACGGATAAAGTCAGCCAGGTTCTTATTCTGAGCTAGATATTGATTCAAAACGCCCGGTTCTCGCCCGACCGCGAAAACCACTCCGCCCCAGCCGAAAATCGACTGGTCCTGCAGGCTGAAAACTAAAGGCTTTTGGTTGAAAATCTCTTCCAGGCCAGACTGAATTCTCTGTCCGATCCAAGGCCGTCGGACGTCAAAAGAGATGAACAATAAACCGCCGGGCTTCAAAATGTTTTTAATTTCGCCGAAACTCTCCCGAGTATAAAGATAATTGTCGAGCTGTAAATTGGTCAGAGAAGAAGAAAGGGTGTGGGAATCGGCCAAGCCCATGATGACTAAATCATATTGTTTTGTGGTTGTCTTAAAAAATGACCGGCCGTCCTCGACGATCGTCTTGACCGCGGAGGAAGAATAGGGTTTTTCCGGGTGGAAAGCCCTGCCCAGTTCCAAGATTTTCGGGTCGATTTCCACGGCGTCAATCTCCGGCATTGACGACCTCAGGGCCGCGGCGGCATCATTACCCGCCCCGGCGCCCACGATCAGGACCTGGCGACTGTCTGGTTTCAGGATAAACGGCAGGCTGTACTGGTCGAAAAACCTCAAATTGATACTTCGACTTTGCTCAGTATCAATGGTGAGAGCGGTCGAACCGTTAAACGATGGCAAAAGATTTTTCTCTTTCAGATACTCGCCGGCTTTCTTCAGGTAATCGTCGGAAAGATCGAGCAGGCCCATGTAACCGACGTTGTTCACCTGCAAAAGATATCCAGAGGAAGAGAATTGGCTCTCCGCCAGACTCGACAGGGTCAATTTCTGGTAGGGCGACCAGACGACCTTCTGGCTGGCAGGGCCGACAGAGAAAAAAGCGAAAATCACGCTCAGAAATAAAAACAGAACCGACCAGTGCCGTTTTTCTTTGTTTTCCAAGCAAATCAGCAGAGCCTGACCGAGAACGATCCCCAAAAACGGCGAGATGGCTAAAACAGAAAAGCCCTGGAAGACCCACATTCCCAAAAGGGAACCGATGATGTTCAAAGAGTACAACAAAACTGAATTCTGGCCGGCGTTCAACAACCCGCCGAGCCTTTGGCCTAGCGGTAAGAATACGGCCGCGACCAAAAAGAACAGAACGAGGGTTAAAACCAAGCCGGCCGCGACTCCCCAAAAAGAAGCCGCCGGCGCCTGAAACCAGACAAAACTTTCGCTCAAGGGCGAGAGCCAGTCGGTCACTCCCGAAAATAATTTCAAACTAATGATGGCAAGGACGATCAAAAGCAAAAACGAAGAAAGAAAAAGAGGCAGCCTTCTCTTGATCAGCATGCCCAGCCCCGAACCGAGAAAAACGGCCAGTAAAACCAGGTTAGAGAGATAGGCAAAAATTCTGATTTCGGTGGCGACCAGGCGAATCAAAAGCAGTTCAAGAAAAAGGATAGTAAAACTGATTAAGATCAGCTCGGCATGATTTTTAATGAAATTTATGATTCTCATTTTATTTTACTCAGTCACCCTGAAATAGCTCTGGGGAATTTCGTATCGACCAATAATCCCTTGGTTTAGCTCGTTCCTCTTGAGAAAGATGATATTGTAGTTGTCGACGAAGACCGGCGCCCAGCCCGGATCTCTGACCCTCTGGGCTAAGAATTTTTGCCCCCAAGGTGTGGCGTCGCGATGAGAAAAGAAAATCGCGTTGAGCTTGTATTTCTCTTCCGCTTCCCCCCATTTATTCGAATCTTCTTGATAAGGGATGTATTCTTTTTGAAAGAAATCGGTTGAGTAGGCTTCGGGGCGATTGTCGACGAAAACCCGTTCTTGGGGAAAGAGATAAAAAATCAGATAGCCGCCGACGTCGTAATTGTTAAAAATCGGCCCCGCGATTCCCTGCGTCTGGAAAAAGTCTGCCGCGCCGAAGTTCTCCCTCAAAACGCCCAGGCCGATTCGGGCCAGACTCAGGCGCGGCTGATGACTAATTAGTGAAAAAGCGATGATCGCGGCCCCTAAGCCGATTGATACAAAATATCTCGGAATCGAAAAGAAATCCAGATTTACTCTCTCCGGTAGAAAAAACTTTTCCTGAACAATCTTTAAATTGGCGGCGATCACGGGCAGAGAAAACAGCCCGAAAATCGTTAAATTACGCAAGGCCAGAAGTCCGGCTAAGCCAAAACCCGCCGCCAAATAAATATTATTCAAAGACAGCCGCCGGCGATTAATTTTAAAAGCGGCGGCAAAACTCAAAACCATAACCACTAGAACGATCTTGAAAAGAAGAAAGTTGGGGTTATTGATAAAACCGAGTTTTTCTAAGAACGGAATCGATTGGTTTTCCAGCAGCCGATAACCATAATTCTGGAAAATGGTCAAGGGATCAAAACTACCCTTCAAGCCAAAAGGATTGATCAGGCTGGCCAAAACGACGAGAAGAAAGATCAGGCCGAGTCTGGAAAAGAACTTTCTTCTCTCGGGAACGATCAGGCTTTCGAAAAGGAAAACGCCGATCAAAATCGGCCCCAGGATAAAATAAATGTGCAGATTGACCCAAAAGACTTCAATCAGAGGCAAAATCATCAGCCAGCGCCAATTCAAAAAGCCCCGGCGCCAACTCCAAAGAAGGTTGAGGAAGAGACCGGCAAAAACATAGCTGAAAACTT
>MHTO01000016.1:0-896 GCA_001823105.1 Candidatus Wildermuthbacteria bacterium GWA2_46_15
AAGACAGAAATTTTCAATTTTCAATTATCAATTATCAACAATAATATGACACCAGTTTTTTTGAGAAAAAATTTGGCCGTGCTGGTTTTAGCCGGCTTGGTTTTAAGTTTTGTGCCTTCAACTTCGGTTGAGGCCGGCAATACTCTATTTGCCGACATTTCCGCCAACCCTTCTTCCGGGTTTGTCCCTCTGAATGGCGTGGATTTGTCGGCCGTGGTTTCGGGCACAGCCTCGGGCGACGTAACTTATTGGTTTGACTGCACTTCCGACGGCGGCTGGGAGAGGACGATTATTCAAAGCGGCACCAGCTATACGGCGGTCGATCTCTGTAACTATGCCAGCGTGGGGAACTATACGGCCACCGTTAAAGTGGAAAGAGAAAACCTTTCTTTTCAGGGAACCATTGCCATTTTTGTTCAATCTCAAACCGTTCCTACTGTGGACATCAAAGCCAACGGCTCGGACGGTCCGGTGACCATTGCCTACAACACGGCGGCCACTCTGTCCTGGACTTCGACCAATGCCACCGCTTGTACGGCCAGTAGCGACTGGACCGGAGCCAGAGCCACTTCTGGCTCGGAATCAACCGGCAGTCTGACCGTCGTTAAAACCTACACCTATACAATTTCTTGCACCGGCGCGGGCGGCACGGCCAATGATTCAGTTTCGGCTATCGTCCAGACTCCGGCGCCAACCGTCGACATCAAAGCCAACAGTTCAGACGGTCCCGTCACCATTGATTACAATACCAGTGCCACTCTTTTTTGGACCTCGACCAATGCCACTTCTTGTACGGCCGCGGGCGATTGGACCGGAGCCAAGGCTACCGGCGGCTTTGAATCGACCGGCAATTTGATTAGCTCAAAGACTTATACCATTACCTGTACTGGCAGCGG
>MHTO01000016.1:1009-5744 GCA_001823105.1 Candidatus Wildermuthbacteria bacterium GWA2_46_15
ATTACTCTTTGGCGGGCGAGTATCGGGCAAAAACACAGGTCCAGAGAGGCGGCATGACCATCGAAGGAATTTCGGTCATCTATGTGGCTTCGCCGACCAGCAACCCCACGCCAACTCTTTTTGTCATCCTTCAGGCCCAGCCGAATAGCGGGCAGGCTCCTCTAAGTTCTAATCTAACGGCGACGGTTTCTGGAACCGTAACCGGCATCACCCTTTTTAAATTTGACTGCACTTCAGACGGCGTTTGGGATAATGTGGTTTCGGTTGCTTCGACCAGCGCCAATTATTCCTGCGCTTACTCTCTCGCCGGCACCTACATCGCCAAGGTGATGGCCGAGAGAGGCGGTTTGACCGTTTGGGGCAATTCTACCCTTGTCGTCCGTTAATAAATAAAAATATAAATAAGTTTAGCCTTTTCGCTTTGCGAAAAGGTAACTCAAAAACGTATGAATAAATGTATTAACAAATGTCTAAATCTTAAGGGTTTCAGAAAAGCTACGGCCTTGGCGGTACTGGCTTTGATTTTGGGACCGTCGCTATCGCTCCCGGTCCTGGCGGCTTCTACCCTGTACGCTGACATTTCCGCCAATCCTTCTTCGGGCGCCGCTCCCTTAAACGGAGTCGATTTGACGGCCACGGTTTCGGGTAACGCCACCGGCAACATCACCTATAGTTTTGACTGCACTTCCGACGGCGTTTGGGAAAGGGTTATCGCTACAAGCAATCCTACTTATACTGCCGTCGATCTTTGCAATTATTCTAGTCCGGGCAACTACACCGCCAGCATCAGGGTGGAAAGAGAAAATCTGGCCTTCCAGGGAACAACGGCCATTTTGGCTCAGTCTCAGGCGACGCCGACAATCGATCTGAAAGCCAATGGTTCTGACGGACCGATTACCATCGATACCAATACTCAGGCGGTTCTGGCTTGGACCTCGAGCAATGCCAGTTATTGTACGGCTTCCGGCGATTGGACGGGCGGAAAAGTGACGGCCGGTTCTGAATCAACCGGAAATTTAACTAACGCCAAAACCTACACCCTAACTTGTACCAATACCAGCGGGGCGTCTTCTGCCGACAGCGTGACCGTCTTGGTCGGAGCTCAGCCAACTCTTTATGCCAGCCTCGAAGCTCTTCCCAATACCGGCACTGCTCCTTTGACCGGAGTTGATTTGAGAGCGACCGTAACCGGAACGGCGACGGGCACCATCAATTACCGATTTGATTGCACCGCTGACGGAACTTGGGAATACACTTTCAATAGTATCTCTGACAATCCCAAAACCATGGTTGACGCCTGCAATTATCAGAATCCCGGAACTTATTTGGCCAAGATTAGGGCTGAGCGCGGAAATGCCACTCCGGCTGAGGCGACGGCTCAAGTCATAGTCAGTTCTGTTTCCGTAAATCAGGACATTAGTCTTAGTAAGTTGGCGAGAAATTTGAGCGATGGCACCGGTTTTCAGGAAGTGGTGGCGGCCGATCCCGGCGAGGTCATCGAGTTCAGAATTTTTGTTACCTCAACCGGCAGCCAGCCCGCGACTAACCTCATTATTAAAGACACTCTGCCCGACAAGATTAGCTACAAGGGTAATTTGAAAGTTGATAATATTCTGGTCTCGGGCGACATTCTCAACGGTTTAAACATCGGCACTCTTAATCCTCAACAGACCAAGACCATTATCTTCGAAGCTTTAGTGGCCAATTCGGCTAATTTCGCTTTCGGTACAACGGATCTCATTAATACTGCCTTGGTCTACAACACGACCGTGGCCAAGACGGCGACGGCCAAAATTCAGGTAATCAAAACCTCCGTAGCCGGCGCCACGACCATCCCGACAGGCATTTTTAGCTCGGCCCAATTCGCTTTTCTTTTGGCTCTGCTGACCACCCTTTTATTGACCTACTTCTTGCTTTTGAAGTTCTATCTGGGGAATCGGGCCCATGCTTGGGGAGTGACTGGCGCTCTGGAAACAGCCAAGAACAGGATGGATAATCTCTTACCTCGGGATTCGAACAAGATGGCCGAGGAGAAGCTGGCGAAAATGATCACCGAGATTAAGGGCAGAGAGAAAAATTAGACCAACCTTTTTCTAAAAGGTTAAGGCAAAGACCGATCACTCACGATCGGTTTTTGCTTCCCTTGACAAACTATGCCATACGTGTTATCATAGCTATGTAGCAGATCGATAGGAGAATATGCCCGTCTTCGGGCGGGCTAGGTCTCCTTCGAAAAACCTCTCTCGAGAGGCTGGGGCAATGCCCCTAAATAGGGTTTTTTGGCGAAAACTTTTCCCTTTCCAAAAAAAGTCGTCAGCCATCATAAAGTTGTTCTTTGAAATTTTGACCATCACCCCAAATGTCACAAAACTTCGGGGGCATAAAGAGGGCTGTGCCAGATTCGGCCCTCTTTTTTTTGTTCTGGATTTTTGAGATAAAAATTGCTATATTTGAAGAATAATGCGATATATTTAAACATATGACAGACATTTATGACCTCATTATCATCGGCGGCGGGCCGGCCGGGATTGCCGCCGGGATCTACGGGGCGAGAAAGGCCCTGAAAATTCTCTTATTGACCAAGGACTTTATCGGCCAGACCGGCAAGACGGCGCTGGTTGACAATTACCCGGGTTTTCCGGAGATCTCCGGCCTGGAACTAATGGGAAAATTTAAAGAGCATTTAAAAAAATTTGAGATTGAAATCAAGGAAGGCGAGTACGTTAAATCTTTGACAAAAAAAGAAAACTTTTTCGAAGCGGTTTTAGATAGCGGAGAACAGTTCTCTGCTAAGGCGGTCATCGTCGCCGGCGGCCGCAAGCCACGCTTTTTAAATATTCCGGGCGAAGCTGAATTCAGCGGCCGGGGCGTTTCTTATTGCAGTATTTGTGACGCGCCGTTGTTCCGCGGCAAGGCCGTGGCCGTGGTGGGCGGCGGCAACGCCGGCTTTGAGGCAGCCATTGACCTTCTGCCCTTCGCGGTAAAAATCTATATTTTGGAAATTTCCGATAAACTCATCGCCGACGAAGTCAGCCAGGAAAAAGTGAAAAAAGACGGGGCGGGCCGGGTCGAGATTATCCGACAAGCCAAAGCTCTCGAAATCAAAGGAAAGAATTTCGTCGAAGAGTTGGTTTACCAGGATCTTGCTTCGGGTCAAGCAGGAGAATTAGCCGTTCAGGGGATTTTTATTCAGGTTGGCTCTTTGCCGACGGTGGGATTTCTTAAGGATTCAGGCCTGGTTGAATTCAACCAGTTTGGCGAAATCGTCGTTGATCCAAAAACCGGCGCCACTCAGGCCCCGGGCCTTTTTGCCGCTGGCGACGTGACCGACGTTAAGTACAAGCAAATTGGCGTGGCTGTCGGCGAGGGGATTAAGGCGGCTTTGTCGGCCCATGAGTACCTAAGAAAAATGTAAAATTCAAAATGAAAAATGCAAAATTACAAGGCAAAATTCAAAATTGACGGGATCAAAGCCGGGGAGATTTTGGATTCGCGTGGCCAAGCGACCGTCGAAGTGAAAATGAAGGCCGAAGGGAGAGAAACGCTGGCTTCAATCCCTTCGGGCACGTCGGTGGGGAAATACGAAGCCCCGGTTTTGAAAACCGAAAAAGCCGTTCTTAAAATAAACCAATTGACCAGTTTGATTATTAAAAAAAAGTTCAGTTCGCAATCAGAATTCGATCAATATCTTAAAAACCGGACCCGATTTGCCAATGTCAGTTTGCCCCTGTCTATTGCTTTTAGCCGGGCTTTCCGCACCTTGCCCCGTCCGTCAAAAAGGAAAATGCCCCGGCTGATGATCTTGGCTTTTGAAGGCGGTGTTCACTCCAACTCTTCTCTACAGATTCAAGAATTCCTTATGGTCGCTGGGAGCGTCAAAGAAGGATTGAGGTTTTATCAAAAACTTAAACAAACTTTAGAGAAAAAGGGGATTGATACCGACGTTGGCCTTGAAGGCGGTTTCGCGCCCAATAATCTGAGCGATAGCCAAGCCCTGGAGATTTTGAGGAGCGTTTTGCCGGTCAAAACCAAGATCGGTTTGGATTTCGGCGGCAGCTATTACCGGGGGAGTCGATCGTCCTTGGCTGAATTGATGAAGCGCTTTTCCGTCTTTGCCATCGAAGATCCTTTTAGCGAAGACGATCTAAAGAATTGGCGAGATTTCTATCAGAAATACGGACGAGAACGCCTGGTGATTGGTGACGACCTAGTCGTGACGAATATCGGCCGTCTAAAGATGGCTTTAAAGCCAAAATTAATCAATGCCGTTATCGTCAAGCCCAACCAGATCGGTACGGTTTCCGAGACGCTTGATTTTATTTGCGAAGCAAAACAGAATGAGTTAGCCATTATCATTTCTCACCGATCCGGCGAAACCAACGATTCTTTTATTGCCGAGCTGGCCTTGGCCGTGGGCGCTGATTTTGTGAAGTTCGGCGGCCTGGCTCGCGGCGAAAGAATGGCTAAATATAATCAGCTTTTATAATCACTATAACGGGCGGAACGCCCGATATATCGTAATCGCTATGGAAAGAGTTCTCATCAAAGACGCGCCAGAGCACCTGGGCCAGAAAATTAGACTGATGGGTTGGGTCAATTCCTTGAGAGAACACGGCCAGGTGGTTTTTCTTGATTTGAGGGATTGGACCGGCCTGGTTCAAGTCGTTTTTCCCGCCGACTCTCCAGACTACGAAAAGGCAAAAAGGTTAACGACGGAGTCAACCGTCGGGATTCT
>MHTO01000017.1 GCA_001823105.1 Candidatus Wildermuthbacteria bacterium GWA2_46_15
TTCCTCTCTTCAAAACCAAACTCGAAAACAATAATAGAACATTTAGGCTTTCCGACCCCTCCGAGCGTTGGGAGTATTTTCATTTGAGAGCGGGAAGCGAGATCGAAAGGCTCAAGAGTTATTTAGAGAAAAATAGCTTTGTCGCTTATTTATTGGGCAAGAAAAATTCCGGTAAAGGCACTTACTCAAAACTATTCATCGAGATTTTTGGTTCAGACAGGGTCGCCCAGGTTTCGGTTGGAGACTTAGTCCGGGCGGCGCACAAAATTGTTTCGGAGGGCGGGACGGCTCAAGACGAATTGCTCGGATTTTTGAAGCAGAATTACCGCGGCTATCTTTCTTTGGAGCAGTCTTTGGATGCCCTGATTGGCCGTGATGTGACCCGGCTTTTGCCGACCGAATTTATTTTAACCTTGGTCAAAAGAGAAATCGCTCGATTCCCGAAAAAATCCTTGTTTATTGACGGTTTTCCCCGGGACCTCGACCAGATTTCTTATTCTCTTTATCTGCGCGAGCTGATCGGTTACCGTGACGACCCGGATGTTTTGGTTTTTATTGATGTTCCTGAAAAAATCATTGAAGAAAGAATGAAATACCGGGTCGTTTGTCCCAAATGCCAGTTGGTACCGAATTTGAAATTAAACCCGACAAAAAAAATCGGTTACGACCAAGAAAAGAGGGCCTTCTATCTGATTTGCGACAATCCCGCTTGCCAGGGTCAGAGACTGGATTCGGGCAAAGAAGGGGATCGGTCGGGGATCGAAGCCATCCGGGAGAGATTGGACAACGAAGGGAGGTTGATGGAGCAGGCCCTGCAGCTCTACGGCATTCCCAAGATTCTTTTGCGCAATCACTTGCCGCAAGAAAAAGCTTTGGAATTCGCCGACGCTTACGAAATTACCCCGGAATACGACTATGAATGGGACGACGTCAAAAAAGAGGTCAGGGTTTTGGAAAAGCCCTGGGTTTTTCCGGATGACGAAGGTGTACCTTCAGTGAGTCTCTTGGCGCCCGCCGCCGTCGTTTCTCTGTTAAAACAATTGACCCAAACTCTGAATCCGTGAAACTTGACCGGCGATTCTCTTTGGCGATACAATAAAAACGGTCCCGTTCCTTTCTAGGTAGATTCTGGCAATAGTTTTCTACGGGAGTCTTTATTTCTCTGCGCCATTGGTTCGGGGAAGCGGACACCCACCTGAGTCTTTTACCGGACACTCTTCTAGGAAGCCGAACGGGACCAACCAAAAAACGCCAAGAAGGGCGTTTTTTGTTCTTACTAAAATTACCTCCCTTTCGCTACACCAGAGCCATCACGATTGCGGCCATCACCGCATACGTCATGTGGTGTAGCATCTGGTCTGTTCCGAAAGCTAACCGGCCAAAGAAGTTCGTCGGCAGCTTGGTGTCAGGCACCAACCCCGCCACGATTCCTTTGATCCGATCAACCAGCGGATGGACCAATCCATCCCCAATTAATGGCAGACCAACCACCCAAGGGAAGGGGACGCCGAACAATCCGAGGGTGGAGATCGAGAGAACAAGATGGACAAGGGCGTGAGCGCAGGACCAGAAGCCGTAAAGCTTGGTCGCTTTGCCCTTGGCCATTTCCGCCGTCGTCAAGCACCAGTCTGCCAACCAATGCTTGACTTCCAAGGCGATCAGAATCAGTACCAGCCGGTACTCTCCGGTCACGGCACTTAGAACGAGGACGCTCACCAGAACATGGAGCATCTCGTTGGCGCCCATGACCATCCAGTAGGACTTACTGAACCGATCAGTTGCTTCCTCCGTGACGAGACGGTCGATGGCCAGCCGCATCACGAAGACGAACAATAGGACCCAAGACGTTTCAATTCTCACCCCGATCCCGACGAGGGTGAGAATTCCGACGGTAGTTAAGGCGCGCAAGAGCGTCCTGCCCCAACTCCATCGATTCCTGAGCAGCCATCCGAAGATGATTTGCTCTAGAAGAAGAAGAAACAAACCACTGATCACGCTGATCATAAGATCCTCCTTTTCTGACTGACTTATTATACCATACTATAAAATTTTAGTCAACTATTGTCTTTTGCCAAACACTCTTTTGGGAAGCTGAACAGGACCGACCAAAAAAGCGCCGCTGAGGCGCTTTTTTGAATTTCCAGAGAGTTAAAAGATAACCCCGAAAACCTGGAACGAGATATGCAAGAGAAGGTGGATTATCACCAGCAGAATCAGCAGAATTCGGGTATATTTATGACACCCGACGAGCTTGTCCCGGAATTTCTTTAACGGTCCCCAGTTGAGCGAGTTATACCACCAGCAAGTTGATAGGTCGATAAAAAATACCACCGTCAACAGAACCGCGATCCAGAAAAGCAAATCTTGCCCCCAGATTAAAGTTGGCATGAATTTTTTTACTCAACTTTTAGGCTTCCTTCCATGCCGGCTGATCGGTGACCGGGAATCGAACAGAAAAAAGAATAAGTTCCCGCCGACGGCGCAATAAACTCAACTATGTCTGTTTGCCCTCCGTTGATGGTTTTTGTCGTTATGCCCAGCCCTTCCAGGACGAGATTGTGGGGAGCTCGGCCGATGTTGCGGAAAGTTATTTTTACTCGTTCGCCGGCCTTAACATTGATGCTGGCGGGGCTAAAACTAAATTCATTGCCACTGACATTAATTTCCGTCACGCCGGTCGCCGGAGATTGGGTGGCGAGGGGTGTTTCTATTGGCGGCTGCGCGCCTGGGCCTGGCGCCCCTCTCAAAAGAAAATAGCCTCCGACGACGACGATTAAAACGCCGACGATGATTAAAATTGTTTTGTTCATATCGATTAAATGTTATCTATTGCTTTCTATTTCCTTTCGATGGCCTTGCTCGTCGTATTCGTATGTCTTATCTTCTGGCTCATCCAAAGTTTTTTTATGACTGCCGTCGCAAAAAGGCTGATTCTGAGACAGACCGCAGAGACAAATCCAAACGGATTTTTCTTGCAGTTTTATCTCAAAAGGGCCATTCGCAGTTTTTAATACTTTTCTTGACATATTCAGCTAGTAGTTGATTAATTTTAATCCTCGACTTTTATTTAAAAATTATTTCAATTTTATCCCCATCTTTCATGGCATAATTTCCAAATTCAAAATTTTCTTGACCGTTAACCAACATTTTAAGCTGGCCGTCGGGTCCATTACAGCTATCAAAAATACAGTTTTGGTTGAATTGTTTTCCCCAGATTTCAAAAAAGCGTCCCAAGCGCACATCTTCTTTTCTCACTAGACCCGGAAATTCAAGATGGATAACGCCCATATTGTCATGGGTATGGATTGGTCTTTCGGTAATGCCTAGTCCAATATTTGCCGGAATCTCCTGATTTTTACCTAAAATCGTGATTTTAATTTCCGGATGCCAATGAATACCGTTCCTAGTAATAATCTCATTTTCCGGCAATGACGGCTTTGAGGAAAAATACCGGCTCAAACCCAATATTCCTGCGCCAACAATTAAAAAAATCAAAACGATTTTGACTATCTTTTTCATTTTACTTTAATCAGCTTAATGGTATTGGTCAAAAATTTTTATTCGGGGCGCTGGGAGTTGAACCCAGGTCACAGGACCCCCAGCCCTGCATAATGCCGTTATACGACGCCCCGCTTGTTTAACCCCAGGGGTTAAACTTTGGCTAGGGCCTTGATGCACTTGGCGCAGGCCCGGACTCGTTTTCCCGAAGCTAACCTGACCCATTGGAGATTGGGGTATTTTCTTCTTTTGATGGTGGGGTTATACCGGCCGCGGAGTTTTTTCCGGTGCCAAACCATGACGGAAGTTTTTTCACAGATAGCGCAAATTTTTGCCATATGACATAGTTTATCAAGAACCCATAATTTTTACAAGTTGGTCCGCCAGTTGGCGGATTGGACCTAGTCAGGGTAAGATATATCCATGCTGACAATTTTCACTTTACTCGTTCTGTTGTTTTCTCTAGTTCTTCACGAAGTTTCTCATGGCTGGGTGGCTTTGCTGTTGGGGGATAGCACGGCCAAAGATGAAGGCCGGTTGTCTTTGAATCCCTTAAGGCATCTCGATCCTCTGGGCTCGGTTCTGGTTCCTTTGATTCTCTATATCACCACTTTGGGACAAGGACCCCTTTTCGGTTGGGCCAAACCCGTCCCCATCAATCCCTATAACTTCCGCGATCAAAAGTGGGGGACGCTTAAGGTAGCTTTGGCCGGTCCCTTGTCTAACTTTTTGGTGGCCATCTTTTTCGGGCTTATTATCAGGTTTTTTTCGTTTCCCGGGCAATTTTCCCAACTTTTGGGGATTATTGTCATTTACAACCTCTTGTGGGGATTTTTTAATCTCGTGCCGATTCCGCCGCTGGACGGCTCGCAGATTCTTTTTTCTTTACTGCCGGCAAGATTTTGGGAGGTTAAGGAGTTTCTCTCTCGCTGGGGAATGTTTTTACTTTTATTCTTCATTTTCTTCGGCTTTCGCTTTTTAAATATCCTGGTTTTCGCCGCTTATCGTCTCTTGATTGGCTGATTTGTTGACATTAATAAATTTATTATGATAGTGTGGGGGATATGCCAACGATCCATCAATTAGTGAAAAGGGGCAGAAAGAAAGCTACTCATAAGGACAAGACCCCGGCTCTGACTTATGGTTTTAATGTTTTAAAGAACCGGCCCCAGGACTACTTTTCTCCTTTCAAGAGAGGCGTTTGTCTCAAGGTTTTTACCACCACGCCCAGAAAACCAAATTCGGCTTTGCGAAAAGTGGCCAGGGTTCGCTTAACTAATGGTATGGAGGTCACGGCTTATATTCCCGGTGAGGGCCATAATCTCCAGGAGCATTCGGTGGTGATGCTGCGCGGAGGTAGGGTCAAGGATCTGCCCGGCGTCCGATATCATATTGTCCGAGGCATCCTGGATACGAGCGGAGTCGAAGGCCGGAAACAGGAAAGATCAAAATACGGCGTAAAGAGACCTAAATAGTAATTACGATGAGAGGGAAAATAAAAAGACACGAAACTCAGCCAGACTTTGTTTATGGCAATGTTCTGGTGAGCAAATTAATCAATCAGGTTATGCGTCGCGGCAAAAAAACGATCGCCACAAAAATCGTTTATCAGGCTTTTGATATCATGAAAGAGAAGACCAAGAAAGAGCCTCTCGAGGTTTTTGAAGGAGCTTTAATCAATGCGGCTCCGCTCTTGGAAGTTAGGCCAAAAAGAGTGGGCGGAGCAACTTATCAGGTGCCGGTTGAGGTCAAGGGAGATCGCAAAATTGCTTTGGCCATGCGCTGGATTATTCAAGCGGCCAAAACCAAGAAAGGAAAACCGATGGGAGAAAAATTAGCCGAAGAATTAATTTTAGCCTTTAACAACGACGGTTCGGCCGTGAAAAAGAAATCAGACACTCACCGGATGGCCGAAGCCAATCGGGCTTTTGCCCATTTTGCTCGTTAAAATGCCTCGACTTTATCCGCTCGAAAGAGTCAGAAACATTGGGATTATCGCCCACATTGATGCGGGGAAAACCACCACGACCGAGACGCTTTTGTATTACACGGGCAAAACCCATAAAATTGGCAATATTGATCGGGGCGACACCCAGATGGACTGGATGGCCCAGGAAAGAGAGAGAGGCATTACCATTACCGCCGCCGCCACGACTTGTTTTTGGAAAGCCAAGACCATGGATTTTGGCCCCCTGGGCGAAGACGAATTCCGCATTAATATTATTGACACGCCGGGTCACATTGATTTTACGGCCGAGGTCCAGAGATCTCTTCGGGTTTTGGACGGAGCGGTGGTTATTTTTGACGGCAAAGAAGGCGTTCAGCCCCAGTCAGAAACCGTTTGGCGCCAGGCCGATAAATACCAGGTGGCCAGAATGTGCTATATCAACAAACTTAATCTGACGGGCGGAGATTTTTATGAAAGCGTGGATTCGATCCAGAAGAGATTGGCTCCCAATGCTTCACCCATCCAGCTGCCCATCGGAGAGGAGGGGACTCTCAAGGGCGTGGTGGATTTAATTACCCGGAAAGCCTATGTCTATGCCGATGACGAGGGGCTTTCCCTGAAAGAGGTTGAGGTTCCGCGTGACATGAAGGAATTGGTCGAAAAGTACCGCGGCCAGTTAATTGAAAGAACGGTTGAGGCGGACAATGAATTAATGGAAAAATTTCTTTCGGACAACGTTTTGACCGACGAAGAACTTTTAATCGGCATCAGAAAATCAACTCTTTCCGGCCAGTTCTTTCCGATTCTCGCGGGTGATGGCCGCAAGGCAGCCACGGAAACTATTTTAGACGCGGTTATCCAATTTCTGCCTTCGCCATTAGATCTGCCGCCCATCAAGGGGATTGATCCCCGGACGGGCCAGGAGACGGAAAGAAAAACTTCGGACGAAGAGCCTTTTGCTTCTCTAGCCTTTAAGGTCGCGGCGGATCCCTACGTCGGTACGCTGACCTTTTTCCGGGTTTATTCCGGAAAACTGACGCGCGGCTCCTATGTTTTAAACACGACCACCGGCGAGAAAGAGAGAATCGGCCGGATTCTGAGAATGCACGCCAACGAAAGAGAAGAGGTGGAAGAAATCTATGCCGGAGAAATCGGCGCCACCATCGGTTTAAAAAACACGGGCACCGGTCACACTCTTTGCGATGAAAATAATCCCATTGTTTTAGAAACCATCATTTTCCCGGAACCGGTTATTTCGGTCCGGATTGAGCCCAAGACCAAGGCGGATCAGGAAAAGATGAGCTTGGCTTTAAGGAGGCTGACCGAAGAAGATCCGACCTTCAAGATGCGGGGCGACATTGAAACGGGAGAAACCATCATTTCCGGTATGGGTGAACTGCATTTGGAAATCATTGTTGATAGAATGAAAAGAGAGTTTAGCGTCGAGGCTAATGTTGGCCGACCCCAGGTCGCCTATAAGGAAACGATTAAAGGCGAGGCGGATGTCGAGGGTAAGTATGTCAAACAGTCTGGCGGCCGAGGCCAATATGGTCATGTTTGGTTGAAACTGAAGCCGAAGGAGAGGGGCGCGGGTTTTGAGTTTATCAATGAAATCAGGGGCGGAACCATTCCTCAAGAATTTATTCCGGCCGTGGAAAAAGGCGTTAAAGAAGCCATGGAAAAAGGCGTGGTGGCGGGTTATCCCATAGTGGATACGGAGGTGACTCTTTATGACGGTTCTTTCCATGAGGTTGACTCTTCGGAACTGGCCTTTAAGATTGCGGCGATTCAAGCCATACGAGATGGAGCCAAAAGAGCCAAGGCCGTTCTCCTGGAGCCGATCATGAAGATTGAGATTGTTTGTCCGCAGAAATCTTTCAGCGAAGTCATCGGCAACTTCAATGGCCGCCGGGGTCAGATCAAAGAAACCTCAGACCGGCTTGACTCAAAGATTATTGACGGTACGGTGCCTTTGTCGGAGATGTTTGGCTATGCGACGGCCTTGAGATCTTTGACCGAAGGCCGGGGAACTTTTACCATGGAATTTTCCCACTATCAGGAAGTGCCAAATAACATTGCTCAGGAAATCATCGAGGGCAAAAGGAAGTAAGCGTAAAGCGAAAAGCGCAAAGCGAAAAACTAAAAAAGAGGTTGACAAATTCGTTAGGAATAAATAAGATGATTAAGACGACTTAAAACATAATAATTTAACTTATTAGTATTCGTTTCGTCATTTTGCATTTTGCGCTTTGCGTTTTGCACTTGACTAAGCGAAGCGAGGGAATATGGCAGAAAAAGCAAAGTTCGAGAGAACAAAACCTCACGTTAATGTGGGTACCATTGGACACGTTGACCATGGTAAGACAACTTTAACCGCCGCCATCCTTAAGGCTTTAAAACTGAAGGGTTTTAAGGCGTCGGAAAAAGGCGTTAATGAAATTGATTCGGCTCCGGAAGAAAGAGCCCGTGGCGTGACGATCAATGTTTGTCACGTTGAATATGAATCGGCTAATCGCCACTACGCTCACATTGATTGTCCAGGACACGCCGACTACATCAAAAACATGATCACTGGAGCGGCTCAAATGGATGGTGCCATTTTGGTCGTCTCCGCTCCCGATGGCCCGATGCCTCAAACCAGAGAACACCTCCTTTTGGCTCGCCAGGTGGGCTTGCCCGCTTTGGTCGTCTTTTTAAACAAAGTCGACGTGGTGGATGATCCGGAGATTATTGATTTAGTGGAATCCGAAGTCCGAGAATTATTGAAGAAGTATGGCTATCCCGGCGACACCATTCCCATTATTCGCGGCTCGGCCTTAAAGGCCCTGGAAGCCACTTCGGTTGATGATCAATGGGTCAAGGGAATTCTGGATTTGGTTCAGGCCCTGGATGACGCCATCCCCGAACCTTCTCGAGAGGTGGACAAACCATTTTTAATGGCCATTGAAGACATCTTTACCATTGAGGGTCGGGGAACGGTGGCCACCGGCAGGATTGAAAGAGGAAAAGTCAAGCCGAATGACGAAGTCGAACTTTTGGGATTGCGGCCGACCGTTAAGACGACGGCGGTCAGCATTGAAATGTTCAATAAATTTTTGGACGAGGGAATTGCCGGTGATAATGTCGGCATTCTTCTGAGAGGATTAAAAAAAGAAGAGGTGGAAAGGGGACAGGTTTTGGCCGCTCCCGGCACGATTGCGCCTCACACAGAATTTGATGCCGAGGTTTACATCTTGACCAAGGAAGAAGGTGGCCGACATACCCCTTTCTTTACCGGTTACAAACCTCAATTTTATTTCAAGACAACCGATGTGACGGGTGATGTGGCTTTACCCGCCGGAACGGAAATGGTCATGCCCGGCGATACGGTTAACGTCAAAGTGAAATTAATTGTGCCGGTGGCGATGGAAGAAAAACAAAGATTCGCCATCAGAGAAGGAGGCAAGACGGTGGGCGCCGGTGTGGTCGCGAAGATTAACGTTTAGAAATTTCGGGATGGCAACTAAAACCAAGACTCCAGAAAAAGCAGAGATTGAGGTTACCAAACTCCGCATTCGATTGCGCGCCTACGATCACAAAATTCTTGATGCGAGCTGCCGTCAGATTGTTGATACTGCGGCCCGATTTGGCGTTCAGGTTTTAGGGCCGGTTCCTTTACCAACGGAAATTAGGAAATATACGGTTAACCGTTCTTCGTTCGTCCACAAAGACAGCCGCGAGCAGTTCGAAATGAGGATTCACAAGAGGCTGATTGATATCTTAGAGCCCAGTCAGAAGATCATCGACGCCCTGACTAACTTGAATTTACCTACCGGAGTGGACATTGAGATTAAAATGTGAAATCGCCGTAGACGCCGAAGACTCTTTACTTTAAGTAAAATTTGTCGTACCATACAAAATGGTAGAAATTGCCAACGTTCAATTTTAGATTAAAATCTAAATAGCCGTGCATTTGGAGCCGGGCTATGCCCGGCTTTCAATTATGTTGTCGTATGAAGTTCTTGCTTGGTAAAAAAATCACCATGACCCAGGTATTTTCTGAAGAAAAAGCCATTCCCGTGACTTTGGTTGAGGTGGAGCCCTGCGAGATTCTGCAGATAAAAACAATGGAGAAAGACGGCTATTGTTCTGTTCAGCTGGGGTTAGAGAAAATAACTAAAACAAAGAAAATTAAAAAAACACAGAAAGGAAAAGAATTTCGTTATCTACGGGAATTTCTGGTCAAAAGAGAGGATTTAGAAAATTATAAGCCGGGAGATAAGCTCCAAGCGAGCATTTTTAACGAGGGCGACAAGATCATTGTTGCCGGAATCTCCAAAGGCAAAGGCTATCAGGGCGCCGTCAAGATCTGGGGATTTCATGGCCGGCTTTCCGCCACTCACGGCCAGAAGCACGAATTGAGGACTCTGGGTTCGGTCGGTTCTTCCGGGCCGGGCCGCGTCAGAAAAGGCAGAAAAATGTCGGGCCGGCTGGGAGCTGGAAGAGTAACCGTAAAGAATTTGAAAATTGTGAAAATTGATAAAGAAGATAATATTTTAGCCATCAAAGGAGCGATCCCAGGGAGAAGGGGAACATTACTGGAAATCAGAAGGCTAGAAACTTAGTTTCTTAGTTAGAAACTAAGTTTCTAACTGTAGATTATGTTCGTCAAGACATACAATCAATCAGGCGAAGAAACGGGAAAAACCTTACTGCCCAAGGCTATTTTTGAGGTCAAGGTTAATTCTGATTTATTGCATCAGGTCGTTCGCTCGCAAATGGCTAATCAACGTCAGGGAACAGCTCACACCAAAACCCGAAGCGAAGTTCGGGGCGGCGGCAAAAAACCCTGGCGTCAGAAAGGAACCGGTCGGGCTCGACACGCTTCAATCCGGTCGCCCCTATGGCGGGGCGGGGGAATCATCTTTGGACCAACTAAAGACAAGATTTACAAGCAGAAGATCAACAGAAAAATGGCCAGGAAAGCCCTCTTAATGACGCTTTCGGGCAAGGCCGAGGAACAGGAATTGGTGGTTCTTGATGATTTAAAAATGGAAGAGGCGAAGACCAAAGAAATGGCTAAAATGATCCAGAGATTGAGATCAAAAGTGGCGAGTTTAAAGAAAGGCAGCCTCCTTTTTATCCTGCCAGAAAAAGACGAAAAAGTAATCAGGGCCATCCATAATTTATCCGACGTCGAGACGATTGAAGCCCGGAATATCAATGCTTTAAAAATACTTTCTTTTAAGAATTTAATAATGACCAAGGAAACGATTTCTGCTTTTAAGAAATTATTCTCACAAAAGAACGAAGTCGTTGAGAATGAGTAAACTAATGAGTATGGTTTTCAAAGGAATTTTCAAAAAGAAGGAAAGACCCGAGAAAGTTGAGGTGAAAAAGGTTTCACCCACTGAAAAACTCGTGGAAAAACCCCGGGCAGTTCTCCTAAAGTCAAAGGGGATCGAAAGCGCCTTGGTTTTGACTTCGCCCCACATTACCGAAAAGGCCACCTTGCTTTCCGGTGATAATCAATACGTTTTTAAAGTTTTTTCGAAGGCCAATAAGATCGAAATCAAGAAAGCCATCGAAAGTCTTTACCGCGTCAAAGTCATCGGCGTCAGGGTTATTAATGTGCCGGCCAAGCAGAGAAGACTGGGCAAAACACAGGGCTGGAAGAAGGGCTACAAAAAAGCCATTATTCAGATTAAAAAAGGCCAGAAGATCGAAGCCATTACGGTTTAATCATCATGATATCAAAAAACAAACCAGAAAAGAGACTTTTGGAATTCATCAAGAAGAAGGGCGGTCGTGGCAATTCGGGCCGTATCACTGTCCGTCATCGCGGCGGCGGAGCCAAGAAGCTCTATCGTCTTTTGGATTTTGGCCAGGAAAAGATTAATCAGCCCGCCCAAGTTTTATCCATAGAATATGATCCTTTCCGCACCGCCTATATCGCTCTTCTGGAATACTCGGACAAAGACCGGCGATATGTCATTGCTCCTCAGGATTTAAAACCCGGAGACGAAGTGATGGTCGCGGACCAGGCCGAAATAAAGTCGGGCAATCGTTTGAGATTGAAAAATGTGCCGGTCGGCATCATGGTTTTCAATATTGAATTAGAGCCCGATCGGGGCGGCAAATTAGTCAGATCGGCGGGCAGTGGCGCCAAGGTTTTGGCCCAAGACAGCGGAGAAACCCAGTTGGTCATGCCTTCGGGAGAAGTGAGGAAAATCTCCGGAAACTGCTTTGCCACCCTCGGTACGGTTTCTCATTCAGAACATATGTTTGAGGATCATGGCAAAGCCGGAGCCAATCGTTGGCGGGGCATCCGCCCGACGGTTCGAGGCACGGCCATGAATCCGGTTGATCATCCCCACGGCGGCGGTGAAGGCAAAACCCCAATCGGTTTAAAATACCCAAAAACTCCCTGGGGAAAGCCCGCCAAAGGAGTCAAGACCAGAAGAAGCCGGTGGACAGATAAGTTTATTTTACAAAGAAGAAAGAAAAAATAATATAAATTCATAAAAATGTCACGTAGTTTAAAGAAAGGTCCCTATGTGGACGAAAAATTAATCGTCAAGATCAAGAAGCAGAGGTCCGGTTCGAAAGAGATAATTAAGACTTGGTCTAGAGGCTGTACCATTACCCCGGAAATGATTGGTTTTACCTTTGGCGTTCATAATGGCAAGGAATTCATCCCGGTTTATGCCACCGAAGAAATGGTTGGCCATCGGCTGGGCGAATTTTCACCGACAACCAAATTTTCTCGTCACGGCGGTAGGATGCAAAGAGAGGTTGAGGCCAAGGCGGCCGAAACCGAGGCGGCCAAGGTCAGCGCAGTTAAAAACGCTCCAGAAACAAAAAAACCGTAATTAATCAACCATGGAAGTTGTGGCTAAATTAAATCATTTAAGAATGGCGCCGCGAAAAGTCAGACTCGTCGCCGATGTCATTCGCGGGAAGAATGCCCTGAAAGCCCGGGCCAATCTTAGTTTTTTGCCCCGGAGAGCCGCCAAGCCTTTCTTGGGGCTTTTGGATTCAGCTTTGGCCAATGCCAAGAATAATTTCCAGCTCGATGAGAAAACTCTTTATCTGGCCAAAGTTTTGGTTGATGAAGGCCCCAAATTGAAGAGATGGAGGCCGCGAGCTCGCGGTCGGGCTTTTCCGATTCAAAAGAAGACCTCGCACCTGACCATTGTTCTTCAGGAAAGAGAAGGGCTGTCGAAGAAAAGATCAGCGGCGGGCAAGAGGACAGAGAAGACCGAGGTCGTGTCTCTGGTTGAAAAAGCCAAGCCCAAGGCCATGCCCAAGACAGAAAAACAGAAGATTAAGCCCGAGCTCGCGACACCGAAACCTAAATTGACTCCGGGATTTAAAAAGATTTTTAGACGTAAAGCAATTTAGTCAAAAAAATGTCTCACAAGACTCATCCGAAAGCTTTCAGAATTAAAGGCATTGATGATTGGGAATCAAAAGGATTTTACGGTCAGCGTTTCCCCCGGCTCCTCGAGGAAGATTTTTTCATCCGCCAGTTTTTAACTAAGAAAATTAGCGAGGCGGGCGTTGACAGTGTTAAGATTGAGAGGTTTCCGGGCAAAATCAATGTCCTGGTCAAAAGCGCCCGACCCGGTTTAATTATCGGTCGGGGCGGCTCGGGGGCCGAAGAGCTCCGAAAAGAATTGAAAAACAAACTGGCCGCTCTCAGAAAGAGAAGGGGTGGTGGCCCGGCGGCCGAGATCCGGATTGAAATTCAGGAGGTGCGTAATCCTTGGACTTCGGCTTCCCTGGTGGGCCAGGCCATGGCTAAACAGATCCTCCGGAGAATTCCTTTTAGAAGGGTTTTAAAACAGACCTTGGATAATGTTATGGAGAATAAAGAAATTAAGGGGGCGAGGATTGAGATGGCCGGCCGTTTGGATGGCGCCGAGATTGCTCGACGTGAATGGTTAAAAAGAGGTCGGTTGCCTCGCCAGACTTTGAGAGCGGATATTGACTATGCGGGAACTCCCGTCTTTTGTACTTATGGGACAATTGGCATTAAAGTATGGTTATATAAAGGGGATAAATTTGATAACGATTAGAAAATCGATATATCGAGCATTCTGCTCGCTATTAAAACACATGTTATTACCGAAGAAAGTAAAACATCGTAAATGGCAGAGAGGAAAATCTCACGGCACTGAGTCGAGAGCGACGGAATTGCATTTCGGATCTTTTGGGCTAAAGAGTTTGGGCACGATCTGGATTACCAGTCGTCAATTGGAAGCGGCGAGAAGAGCGATTTTGCGCTTTTTCAAAAAAGGCGGTAAGATGTGGATCAGGATTTTTCCGGATAAACCGGTGACGACCAAAGGCAATGAGGTGCCTCTGGGCGGGGGCAAGGGCGGGGTTGACCACTATGTTTTTCCCATACGACCGGGCCGCATCATTTTTGAGATCGATGGTCTGCCAGAAGAAGCGGCTCGTCAGGCCCTTAAGATTGCCGGAGATAAACTGCCCATCAAAACTAAATTCATTAAGAAAAATGAAATCGTTGCATAAAATGTCAATTCGTTCCGAATTGACGAAGCATATCGATGAAATCAAGGAATAGAATCAAAGAATGGCGCGAAAGATCACCGGAAACATTGCGTCTCAATCGACGAGAGTTGAGAGAAAAACTAAGGTCTTTGCGGTTTCTTTTGGCTTCGGGCAAACTGAAGAATACCCAGGAAGTTAAGGAATTGAAGAAAGATATTGCCCGGGTTAGCACCATCTTGAGTTCAAAAAACGAAGAAAAAAAACATGTCTAGACGTCAATTAACCGGAATAGTCGTTTCTAACAAGATGCAAAAAACCATCGTCGTTGAGGTGGAGCGGCAGAAAGTTTATCCTAAATACCAGGCGAGATTTCGGGTGTCGAAGAAGTACAAGGCGCATGACGAGAAAAAAGAGTACAAGACGGGAGATAGGGTTGTGATCGAGGAGACAAGGCCGATGAGTAAAGATAAAAGATGGCGAGTCGTCAGCAGAGCCTAAGCGCAAAACTCAAAACGCAAAATGCAAAGTTACAGTTCAAAGTTCAAAATCAATCATAAAATAATTTTATGATTCAGTTATTAACCAATTTGAAAATCGCCGATAATTCCGGTGCCAAAATCATCGAGTGTATTCAGGTTCGCGGCGGCTCAAGAAGAAAATGGGGTCAGATCGGTGATGTGATTGTGGGCGTGGTCAAGGAAGCCGATCCCCGGCGGCTGGTTAAGAAACACGACATTGTCAAAGCGGTCATTGTCCGGCAGAGAAAGGCTTTCCGTCGGCCCGACGGCAGTTATATCCGCTTTGACGAGAACGCAGCCGTTGTCCTAGACGTGGGCAAGGATCCTAAGGGTGGTCGTGTTTTCGGTCCCATTCCGCGAGAAATCAAGGAAAGGGGTTTTGATAAGATAATTAGCCTCGCCGAAGAGGTGGTTTGAGATGAAAATCAAAAAAGGCGACCAAGTCATAATTCTTTCTGGTAAGGACCGGGCTAAAAAGGGCCGGGTGCTTCAGGTTTTTACCAAAGAGGCCCGAGTTATTATCGAGGGCGCCAATTTAAGGAAGAAACACGTTAAACCCAAGAAGTCGGGCGAGAAGGGCGAGATAGTTTCCGTGCCTCAGGCTTTGAATATTTCTAACGTTAAACTCATTTGTCCTAAATGCGGTCAAGCAGCCAGAGTAGGTTACCGGGTAGTGGAGAAAAAGAAATTTAGAATCTGTAAAAAGTGTCAACAGGAGATCTAATCATGTTAAGATTTAGGGAGAGATACCGAAAAGAAGTCGTTCCGGCTCTGGTGGCCAAGTTCGGTTATAAAAACCAGATGGCCGCGCCTCGGATAGAGAAAGTTTTTGTCAATACCGGCTTTGGCCGATTAGTTGCCGGGGCGACAGGAGACGAACAGAAGAAAATTTGCCAATCGGTTTTAGAAGATCTGGCTTTAATTTGCGGCCAGAAGCCCGTTCTGACCCTTTCCAAAAAATCCATTGCTTCTTTTAAATTAAGAAAGGGGATGGCCATCGGCGCCAAGGTCACCCTGAGGGGCAAAAGAATGGAAGACTTTGTCGATCGGCTTATCCGGATTGCTCTGCCTCGTTCCCGGGACTTTCAGGGCATCAGCCCTAAGAGCATTGACAAGGAGGGCAACCTGACCGTTGGTCTGAAAGAGCAGATCACTTTTCCCGAGATTTCCCCGGAGAACACCAAAAGAATCTTTGGCCTGGAAGCCATTATTGTCACCACGGCCAAGAATAAAGAAGAGGGAACGGAATTATTTAGATTATTAGGATTCCCCATCAAGTTTAGTTAATTATTATGGCCACGGAAGGACAAATCGCAAAATCTATTAAGAAACCTAAGTTTTCCAGCCGAATTGTCAGACGTTGTTTTAGATGCGGTCGGAAAAGAGCCTATATGAGAGACTTTGGACTGTGCCGGATTTGTTTTCGAGAGGCCGCCAATCGAGGCGAGATCCCGGGGATTACAAAGTCATCTTGGTAAAATATGGATCCGATAGCAGAGATGTTAAATCAAATAAAGAACGCTCAGATGGTTTCCAAGGAAACTGTCTCTTTGCCCTTTTCTAATTTTAAATACAAACTGGCCCAGATTTTAGAAAAGAATCACTTTATCGAGAAGGTTGAGAAGAAAGGCAGAGGCATTAAAAGAACTCTGGAAGTCGGTTTAAAGTACGAGGACAAAGAGCCGCTCATCTCTAATTTCAAGAAGATTTCCCGTCCGGGCCAGCGAATTTTCTTACCGGCCAAAAAGATCAAATCAACCAGAAAGGGACGGGGGATGGTCATCATTTCGACTTCCCAGGGTTTAATGTCGGCCCTGGAGGCCAGAAGAAATAGATTAGGCGGAGAAGTTATTTGTGAAATTTGGTGATACGAGTTAGTTAATTTATAAAAACTTGTATGTCCCGCGTCGGTAAAAAACCAATTTTAATTCCTGTCGAAGTCAAAGCCATCTTGGCTGAAGAGGTTTTAGTTGTCAGTGGTCCTCGGGGCGAACTGCGTTTTAAGATGCCAGAGGAAATTCAGGCCGAGATCAAAGATAATCAGATTTTCTTTACCACCAAGAGCCGGGAAGGAAAAAGAAAGTTGACCTCTAACCAGGCCAAGAAAGTCATTTCTTGCTGGGGTTTGGCCAGGAGTATTACCGCTAACCTTATCGAAGGCGTGGTCAATGGTTATCAGAAAAAGCTGGCAATCGAAGGATTGGGCTATCGGGCGCAGGTCGAAGATGGCGATTTAATTTTATCCGTCGGCTTTAGTCATCCCTTGAGGGTGAAAAAGATAGAAGGGATTGAATTTGTCGTTGAGAAAAACATCATTTCCGTTTCGGGAATTGACAAAAATCTGGTTGGTCAGGCCGCCGCTTCGATTCGCCGGCTGCGGGTTCCGGACGCCTATAAGGCCAAGGGCATTCGTTATGCCGGAGAAGTGATTAAAAAGAAGGCGGGCAAGAAGGCCGGCACGGTGACAAAGTAAAGTCAAAAATCAAATATCAAAATGCAAAATGACGATGTAAAATTAAAAATTTTGAATTTCGATTTTTAAATTTTGAATTTAAGCGAATATGGATACACGAGAAAAGCGTGATAAAAAAATAAGAAGACATCGTCGCGTCAAGGCCAAGGTCATTGGCACGAGCGAAAGGCCCCGGCTTTCGGTTTTTCGCTCGGCCAATCACATTTACGCCCAATTAATTGACGACGTCAAAGACAAAGTACTGATTAGCGTTTCCGACTCAACTACCGAGATTCGTCAGAAGGGGAACAAGGTTTTTTTGGCTCGAATCCTAGGAAAGCTGATCGGAGAAAAGGCCCAAGAAAAGAAAATTAAAAAGATTGTTTTTGATCGGGCGGGCTACAAATACCATGGTCGGGTTAAGGCCTTGGCGGATGGCGCCCGAGAAGCCGGTTTAGAGTTTTGATTATTTGGTACACCTTAAAATGGAAAAAAGATTTCAAAGAGGCATGAAGTCGGAAAGAGGCGCTTTTAACAAGCCGGCGCCGGAGTTTGATTCTAAACTCTTAGGCTTGGCTCGGGTGACCCGGGTCACGGCCGGCGGCAAGCACATGAGATTCAGAGCCGTGGTTATTGCCGGCAATAAAAAAGGCAAGGTGGGAGTCGGCGTGGCCAAGGGTCTGGATGTTCAGGCGGCCGTGGAGAAGGCCACCCGGCAAGCTCGGAAACACCTGATCGAGGTGCCGATTGTTAACGATACTATTCCCCATGAAGTTTCGGCCAAATACGGTCCGGCCCGTCTGATTCTAAAACCGCAACACAAGGGTCGCGGCTTGGTCGCGGGCGGCACGATCCGAGCCATTTGCTTATTGGCCGGAATTAAGAATATTTCTTCTAAGCTTTTGGGACGAACCAGCAACAAATTGAATAACGCTCAAGCGACCATCAAAGCATTAAAGAAGTTAAGAGCCAACGAAAATGCAGCTACAACACCTGAAACCAAATCATAAACAGAAGACGGCTAAGAGAATCGGTCGGGGCGGGAAAAAGGGTTCTACCTCTGGTCGGGGAACGAAAGGACAAAAAGCCCGGGCCGGTAAGCGCATGAAGCCCCTCATCCGAGGCTTTATTAAACGTTATCCTAAGCTGCGTGGCCATCGAATGGAGAACTGGCCCGCGTCTTTGGTGGGAGTCAACCTGGATAAGATCGAGAGGCATTTTCAAGTTGGGGAGACGGTCAATCCCCGGGTTTTGATCGAAAAGAAGATAATCTTTTTCCCGGGCAACCAAATTCCTTTAGTCAAAATCTTGGGCAACGGGGAGATGACCAAGGCACTGGTGTTTGAGGATTGTTTGTTTTCCAAAAGTGCGATAGAAAAGATTGAAAAAGCTGATGGTACAATAAAAAGCGTAAAGTTAAAAGCGCAAAGTGAAGAGCTACAGCGCGAAATTTAAAGTTTTGAATTGTAGTTTTACTCTTTACGTTTTGCGTTTTTAGCTAAAGTTATGTGGTCTAAATTCACCCAAATTTTCAAAGTTCCCGACCTACGCAACAAAATTCTTTTTGTTCTCGGCGTTTTGGTGGTTTTTCGCATCATGGCCAATACATTTATTCCGGGAATTGACGCCGAGAAGGCCAGAGAGTTCTTCGGGCAGAACCAGTTCTTGGGTTTGGCTAATATCTTTTCCGGCGGCGCCCTGGAGAAATTCTCCATCGTCATGCTCGGCCTGGGCCCCTATATCACGGCCACCATCATTTTACAGTTGCTGACGATGATTTTTCCCGCCCTAGAAAAACTCTATAAAGAAGAGGGCGAGAGGGGAAAGCAAAAGTTTAATCAGTACGGACGGATCCTGACCGTGCCTCTGGCTATCTTGCAGGGTTACAGCATGATTGTTTTGTTCCAGCGTCAGCAAATTATCGGTTCGTTACCGCCCTTGATACTTTTCTCTTCCTTGCTGACGATGACGGCCGGTAGCATGTTTTTGGTTTGGCTGGGCGAGCTGATTTCGGAAAAAAAGATTGGCAACGGTGTTTCCTTATTGATCTTTGCCGGCATTGTGGCCGGATTTCCAACGGATTTGGGGCAGCTGGTGGCCATTTATGATCCGACGAAATTGATTCCCTACTTGCTTTTCTTCGCTTCTTCTTTGCTCATCATTGCCGGCGTGGTTTTGATCACCGAAGCCCGAAGGAATATCCCGGTTTCTTATGCCAAGAGAGTCCGGGGCACCAAGCTTTATGGCGGGGTTTCAACCTATCTGCCTCTCAACGTCAATCCGGCTGGCGTTATTCCCATTATCTTTGCCATCTCGATTCTTCTGTTTCCGACGATGATCGCTAACTTTCTGGTCGGACTGGGCGGGGCCTGGACTAAGGTCTTTACCGGAGTAAACAGTTTTTTACAGGATCCGGTTATTTACAGTGCTTTCTATTTCCTTTTGGTTTTTGTTTTTACCTTTTTCTATACGGCCGTGACCTTTGACCCCAAGAACATTTCTACCAATCTGCAGAAAATGGGCGGATTCATTCCCGGGATTAGGCCGGGCAGCTCGACCGCCCAGTTCATTGCCCGGATTCTCAACCGGGTCTTGGTCATCGGCGCCCTTTTCTTGGGGTCAATCGCCGTGATGCCTTCCTTGGTTCAAGCCCTGACCGGCGTTCAGTCCTTTCAGTTTTTGGTTGGTGGCACCTCTCTGCTGATCGTCGTCAGCGTCGTCTTGGAAACGATCCGAGCCATCAATGCTCAGTTGGAAATGCGCGAATACGACACTTTCTAATAATTTTCAATTACCAATTTTCAATTTTCAATGGGGAAAAACGGCAAAAAACAGGTTGTCATCATCATGGGCGCGCCGGGATCGGGCAAGGGGACTCAGGCAACCCTGGTTTCCGATAAGCTCAGCCTTTACTATCTCGAGACGAGCAAATTATTGGAAGCGGCTTTCAATTCGCCAAAGACAAAAAGTGTTGTCGGCGCCGACGGAAAAAGATATTCAATGACGGCCGAAAAGAAAATCTGGCTCAGCGGGGAATTAAATTCCATGCCATTTACTCTTTCGTTAATTTCAGAAAAGATCAAGCGAGTTTTTGAAGGCGGCGACGGCCTTCTCTTGGCCGGCTCTCCGCGGCGGGTGAGCGAGGCGGAACTTTTAGTGCCGTTTTTGGTCAAGCTCTACGGCAAACAAAATATTAAGACGGTTTTACTGGAAATCCCGGCTAAAGAATCGATCTTCCGCAATTCCCACCGCAAGTTCTGCGCATTAATGAGGCATCCCATTTTGTACAGCCGGGAGAACGCCAAATTAAATTATTGCCCGCTCGACGGTTCAAAGCTGGTGGCGAGGAAGGGCTTGGATGATCCTAAAACCATTACGGTCAGACTCGAGAGATACAAAGAAGAAACTTTGCCCATCGTCAATTACCTCAAGAAAAACGGGTTCTCGGTTAAAAAAGTCAACGGCCTGCCCGCTCCCGCCGTGGTTTTCGCCAACATTTTAAAAGTTCTGGGCGAAAAATGATACCAATCAAGACGCCAGAGGAAATCAAGGTCATGGCCGAGGGCGGGAAAATCCTGGCTCGAATCATGAAAGAGCTGGAGAAAAAAATTCGGCCGGGAGCAATTACTCAAGAATTAAACAGGCTCGCCGAGAGCCTGATTTTGAGCCATGGCGGAAGGCCGTCGTTCAAAAGCTACGAAGGATTCCCAGCGACTTTGTGTGTTTCGGTTAATAATGTCATCGTCCACGGCTTGCCCTCGGCAAAACCATTGGCCGAAGGAAATATCGTTTCTTTAGATATCGGTGTCTTCTATAAAGGATTCCATGCGGACATGGCGCGGACTTTTCCGGTTGGGCGAATCAGTCCTCTGGCCAAAAAACTGATAAAGGTCACCCGCCAAGCCTTCGAGATGGCTCTCAAGGAAATTAAGCCCGGCCAGCATTTTGGGGATATTGAATGGGCGACCCAGAACTATGTCGAATCCCAGGGTTTTAACGTCGTCCGGCAGCTCTGCGGCCACGGCATTGGCCACCAGCTTCATGAAGATCCTCAGATTTTGAACTATGGTAAAAGGGGGACCGGCCCCGAGCTTGTCGAGGGAATGGTTTTTTGTATCGAGCCGATGGTCACGGTCGGTCATTGGAAACTAAAGCTGTCGCCGGACGGATTTGGCTATGAGGCGGTTGACGGTTCTTTAACCTGCCATTTCGAGGACATGGTGGCCGTCACCAAAAACGGTCACCAAATATTGACAGAATTCTAGTTTACAGAGAACGGGCCTCTGAAAGCGGAGGAGACCCGGTCTCCTCCGCTTTTTGTTTTCGGGAGAATGTGATAAAATTTTATTGATGAAGCTATCAATCATTATTCCGGCTTACAATGAGGAAACGCGGCTGCCAAAAACTCTGCGGGAAATCGACGCTTACCTAAAACGGCAGTCTTATGATTCTGAAATCATTGTTGTCAACGACGGCTCCAAAGACCAGACAGCTCAAGCTTGCAGAGGTCTTACCTCTGTAATTCCGAACTTGCGCTTGATTGATAATAAGGAAAATCACGGCAAGGGCTGGGTCGTCCGGCAGGGGATGCTGCAGGCAACGGGAGAATATCGTCTCTTTACCGATGCCGACAATTCCACGACCGTTGATCAGGTGGAGAAGATGTGGCCAGAATTCGAGCGGGGCTATGACGTTGTCATCGGTTCCCGCGATGTTAAAGGGGCGACCATGGATCCGCCGCAATCTTTATCCCGACGCCTATTGGGCGAGGTTTTTAATCTAATCGTTCAATTTATGGTTGGACTTTGGGGCATCTGGGATACGCAGTGTGGTTTTAAAGCCATGACCAAAAAGTCAGCCCTGGAAGTCTTGCCTCGGTGCCAGATTGATCGCTTTGCCTTTGACCCGGAAATTCTGATCCTGGCCAAGAAAAGAGGCTACAAAATAAAAGAGGTGCCGGTTTATTGGAAGAACGATGCCCGGAGCACGGTTAAATTCAAATGGATGGTCAAGATGCTCTTTGAGGTGCTGCAGATCAGGTTAAACATCATTACCAAAAAGTATGGCTAAGCAAAAATTTCCTTCCGAGCTCAGGTTTGACCTTGTTTCAAGGGATTGGGTGGTGATTGCCACGGGCCGGGCCAAGAGACCGGAGATGTTCAGAAAGGAAAAGAGAGAAGAATCTCAGGTTTTGGCCAAGGATTGTCCTTTTTGCCAGATTGAAACCCAGGAAAGGCCGACCGCGATTTTTTCTAACGGCAAAATGGCAGATTTCAAACCAACCGACAAAATACCCGATAACTGGACAACAGTTTCCATTCCCAATAAGTATCCGGCGTTTGTCTCGGCTAGCCAGTTGGAAAAAAGAAGAGAAGGGGAGTTCTTTTGCGCGGTCAATGCGGTTGGTTTTCACGAAGTAGTTGTTTTCAGAGATCATCAAAAATCTCTTGGTCAATTATCGGTCAAGAAAGTCAAAGAAGTCATTGACGTCTATCAAGAACGTTACTTAGCTTTAACCAAAGAAAAATTTGTTGAGTACGTTGCCATTTTCCACAATCATGGAGTTGAGGCCGGCGCCTCAATTTCCCATCCGCATTCGCAAATCATCGCCACTCCCTTAATCGACATCGATCTGCAAAAGGCGCTTTTAAATTCCGAGAAATGCTTTCGCGAACAATGCCGCTGTCTTTACTGCGAAATGGGGAAATGGGAACTGAAAAATCAAAAAAGAATAGTTTTTGAGAACGAGGACTTTTTTGTTCTTTGCCCGTTTGCTTCTAAGGCCGCTTTTGAAATGATTATTTCTCCCAAAAAGCACCAATCCCATTTTGAAACGATTAAAGAACCTCAAAAATGGCGGTTCGCCGAAGCGCTTCAATCGGCTCTGGCAAAACTTTATAAGGGGCTGGGAGATCCGGCTTATAATTTTTACATCCACACCCCGCCCCACAACCAACAAAAATACGACCATTATCACTGGCATTTGACCATTTTGCCAAAGACCGCCACCTGGGCCGGATTTGAACTGGGAGCGAGAATGGAAATTTCCACGATTGAACCGGAAAAAGCCGCCGAATATTTAAGAAAGCAATAAGCCTAAGGAACTTAGTTCCTAACTAAACATGATTCCAGAATTGAAAGTGTTTCTAGTGGCCATGAGCCCGATTGTGGAGCTCCGCGGGGCCATTCCTCTGGCTCTGGGGGTCTATCATTTGCCTCTGTGGTCGGCTTATCTTTTGTCGGTTTCGGGGAACTTTATCCCCTTGGTCGGAATCATGGTTTTGGCTCGTCCGGTCTCTCAGTTTTTGTCGGCTCGATCCTTTCTCTTTGAAAAACTCTTTTTCTGGCTTTTTTCTCAGGCGAGGAAGAAGACAGAAAAATTAAGCCGGTTGGGGAGAGACCTGACGGTGGTTATTCTGACGGCTCTGCCCATCCCGTTTGTCGGCGGCTGGACCGGCGCCTTGGCCGCTTTCGTCCTCGAAATCCCTTTAAAAAGGGCGTTGGTTTTGCTCTCGATGGGCGTCGCTTTAGCCGGAGCCATCGTCATGACTTTAACTCTCGTTTTTTGAACCATGAAACTAATTATTGCCAACTGGAAGAACAATCCTAAAACTTCGGCCCAGGCCAAGAGGCTTTTTCTTTCTGTTAAAAAACGGGTCGGTCAATTGAAAAGTGTCGAGATCGTTATTTGTCCACCCTTTCTCTATCTGCCGGAGCTGTCCACGGGCATTTCTCTTTTAAAGCTCGGTGGCCAGGATTGTTCCTGGGGAGGTTCTGTCCCTCTCACCGGCGGAGTCACGCCTTCTATGTTAAAGAGTTTTGGGGCGGAGTACGTTATCCTGGGGCACTCCGAGAGGCGGCGCTATTTTCAGGAAACGGATGCCCTGATCAATCGGAAAATCAAGTCCGC
Organism: Candidatus Wildermuthbacteria bacterium GWA2_46_15; assembly: GCA_001823105.1. Classification (GTDB taxonomy): domain Bacteria; phylum Patescibacteriota; class Minisyncoccia; order Minisyncoccales; family GWA2-46-15; genus GWA2-46-15. The sequence goes on from MHTO01000017.1 coordinate 23,826, forward strand.
CCTGAAAAGCGGATTAAAGGTCATCTTTTGCGTCGGCGAAGATCCGAGAAACCAAATTAAGAAAGGGCTAAAAGGAATTAGAGGAGGGGTCGTGCCTCAGGTCGCGGTTGTTTATGAGCCCTTGTCGGCCATCAGCACTCAAAAAGGGTCTCCGATTGTTCCGGCCGAACTACGGCAGAAAAAGGCTCTGATCCAGAATGCCCTAAAACAAATGTTCAGTCGGGCGACTGCCCAGAAAGTCAAAATTCTTTACGGCGGGAGCGTGGACGAAAAAAACATCAAAGACCTCTTAAAAACAACCGACATGGATGGTTTTCTCATCGGCCAAGCTTCATTGAGTTCATCTCGTTTTCTCAAGATAGTTCAGTTTTGCAATCGGAATTTATAGAACCACATGACGGACGAAAACGAATTCAAAAATCTTTCTTTTCCTCAAGGCTTTTTCTATAACCCCACTCGGGGCAAACTTTCCTTTGAGGAAATGATTAAAGAGATTCTTAATTATCTGCAGGCCAAGCCCGATAAGTTCTACGACATTATTGTCGGTTGTGATTCTTCTTCCTCGGATTCTCCAGAATTTCCTTTGGCCGTGGTGGTTTTGAGGTCAGGGGAAGGGGGCAGATTCTTTTTAAAAAAGATCACCTATCAGAATAAAAAGTTTTATCACTGGAAAACGAGAGTTCTGGAAGAAGTTTTGCTTTCTTGCGAGCTAGCCCTGAGCTTAAAAGAGGAATTAATCGGCCAGATCGAAGCTTTAAGTGGAAAATTTTCTTATCAATTCCGTTATATTCACGCTGATGTCGGCGAATCAGGCCAAACCAAGGAGATGATCAGGGAGGTAGTGGGTATCATCCGGGGCAATGGTTTTGAACCAAAACTGAAACCCG